>NZ_JARRQY010000011.1:0-122982 GCF_037381185.1 Acidihalobacter sp. | reverse complement strand
GAAACATCGAACGAACCGACAACGGCCGAGTGCTCGCTCTGCACCTCGGTCTTGCCCTTGCCCTGGCGCAGGTCCTCGATCGCCCGCTGGGCCTGTCGTCCGAATACCTTGCTCACACCCTTCAGGCGAATTCTGGTGCGGGTTTCTTCAGTCACAAGTAAGCCTATTTTTGCCGTAACGGTTTTTCACCCTAGCGCATCAAAAACGAGGATGCAAAAACGCAACGCGCAAAAACCCCTACTTCCACGTTGGCAACAGGAAGCAAGCGGCCTCAAAAAATGGGCTTTCAAATCAATTTGTTAGTATGGACTCTATGTCAAGCGGCAGCGGCGCGCAACGTTTACCCTCAAGCCACCGGCTCGAGTTTGGCGTAAGCGAGCACCAGCCACTTCGCGCCATGACCCGCGAAATTGACCTCCACCCGCGCCTGCGGGCCCTGTCCTTCGCAACCGGTGACCACGCCTTCGCCGAACTTGGCATGCATCACCCGCTGACCGACCCGCATGCCGCCCGGCGCCTCCTCCGGTACCGCCCGTACCGGTTGGCTGCGCGACCAGCCGGGCTGACTGATCTGCGCCTTGGGACGCACCTCCTCGATCAGCTCGGGCGGAATCTCCCCGATAAAGCGCGAGGGCAGGTTGTAGGTCTGTTGGCCATGGAGGCGGCGCGATTCGGCGGCGGTCAGCACCAGGCGTCGGCGAGCCCGCGTGATGCCCACGTAACACAAGCGCCGCTCCTCCTCCAGGCGTCCCGGCTCTTCGATCGACATGCGATGAGGAAACAGACCTTCCTCCATTCCACACATGAACACCAGCGGGAACTCCAGGCCCTTGGCCGAATGCAGCGTCATGAGCTGAACGCAGTCCTCCCAGGCTGAACCCTCTCCCTCGCCGGCCTCCAGCGCGGCATGCGCCAGGAATGCGTCCAGGGGAGTCATATCCGCATGCTCCTCGGGATCGAGGTGAAAACCGCGCGCGGCATTGGCCAGTTCTTCCAGGTTCTCCACCCGCGCCTCGCCGCGCTCGCTCTTGTCCTTGGCGAAGAACTCCTTCAGTCCGGAGCGCTCGACCACGCGCTCGACCTGCTCGTGAAGAGCGAGTCCCTGCGTCGCCTCGGCAAGTCCGCCGATGAGTTCCAGAAAACCGCGCAGGGCGCCGCCGGCGCGCGCCGACAGCATGCCGCTCTCGAGCAGGACCACGGTCGCACGCCACAGCGAGACGCCCTGCGTGCGCGCCTGGTCCCGCACCAACTGCAGGGTGCGGTCGCCGATGCCGCGCGTCGGCTGGTTGACCACGCGTTCGAAGGAGGTGTCGTCGTCGCGGTGCGCGACCAGGCGCAGATAGGCGAGGGCATCCTTGATCTCGGCGCGTTCGAAGAAACGCTGGCCGCCGTAGACGCGATACGGAATGGCACGTCCTATCAGCGCCTCTTCCAGTACGCGCGATTGCGCGTTCGAGCGATAGAGCAACGCCACCTCGTTGCGTCGCCCGCCCTGATCGACCCAGGCCTCGATCTGCTCGACGATATAGCGTGCCTCGTCGAGATCGTTGTAGGCCATGTACAGACGCAGTGGTTCGCCGCGCTCGCCCTCGGCCCACAGCTCCTTGCCGAGACGCCCCTGATTACGTGCGATCACCGCATTGGCGGCATCGAGAATGGCCGGCGTCGAACGATAGTTCTGTTCCAAACGCACGGTGATCGTGCCGGGAAAATCCTTCGAAAAATCGCGAATATGTTCGATCTTTGCGCCACGCCAGCCGTAGATCGACTGATCGTCATCGCCTACCGCGAACACCGGCGTGCGCTCGCCGGCCAGCAGCCGAAGCCAGGCGTACTGCAATGCGTTGGTGTCCTGGAATTCGTCCACCAGCAAATGACGGAAACGGCGCTGATAGTGTCCGCGAAGTTCGTCGTTGTCGCGCAGCAGCTCCAGCGCGCGCAACAGCAGCTCGGCGAAATCGACCACGCCGGCCTGTCGGCAGGCGGCCTCGTAGGCACTGTATATGCGGATCAGCTGCGCGTTGACCGGATCCCCGGTGTCGTCCAGGTGCTGCGACCGCAGCCCTTCATCCTTGCGCGCGTTGATGTACCACTGCGCCTGACGCGGCGGCCAACGCGCCTCGTCGAGTTCCAAACCGCGCAGCACTCGCCGCACCACACGCAGCTGGTCGTCGCTGTCGAGAATCTGGAACGCCTGCGGCAAGCCGGCCTCCTGCCAGTGCGTGCGCAGCAGGCGATGCGCCAGACCATGGAAGGTGCCGATCCACATGCCGCTGGCGGGCAGATCGAGCAGCGCCTCCACGCGGCCGCGCATTTCATGAGCGGCCTTGTTGGTGAAAGTCACCGCGAGCAAACTATAGGGCGACAGGCCGTCGACCCGGATCAACCAGGCGATGCGGTGGGTCAACACGCGGGTCTTGCCGCTGCCGGCGCCGGCAAGTACGAGTACGGGGCCGGGGGGCGCGGTGACGGCCTCGCGTTGCGCCGCGTTGAGGCCGGAAAGCAGATCAGAAACGTCCATTGCGGAATTCTAACAAAGCCTGCAACCCAAACCCGCCAAAGTGCACTATATATATACGCTCGACAGTGGCGCCACGGATTGGCGCGCAATCTGTGCCGAAAGGCGCCATACTTCCCCAATTGACAGGCCAGAGAGCTGGCATACGGCGTAAAGGAGTCTAGAATTACCGCATGGACGCAACACCCGAAGAAATGCCCCAACCCACGATGGACGAGCAGTGGGCGGGATCGCTGCTCTCCGGCAGCAACGCTGACTACCTAGAATCGATCTACGAAGCTTATCTGCACGATCCGGATTCGGTCGATCCTCACTGGCGCGACTACTTCCAGCGGCTGCCGCGAGTCAACGGCTACGATGCCGAGACCGCCCATTCGGAGATCCGTGCCGCCTTCGTTCAGACCGGACGCAGCCTGCGCCCCGCCACCGTCTCCACCCAGGACCACGAAGCCAAGCAGCTGCGTGTGCTCCAGCTGATCAATGCCTATCGTTTTCTCGGCCACAGCCGGGCCAACATCGACCCGCTGCAGCTATACCAGACGCCCGACATCGAGGAACTGTCGCTGGCCTATTACGGCCTGGACGAATCCGACCTCGACACCATCTTCCGGACCGGCTCGCTGGTCGGCGAGGAAGACGCGACGCTGCGCGAGATCATCGCACGCCTGGAGGAAACCTACTGCGGCCCGGTCGGCGCCGAGTACATGCACATCAGCTCGGTGGCCAAGAAGCGTTGGCTGCAGACTCGCCTGGAAGGCCCCCGCGCCCGCATCGAACTCGATCGTGATCAACGGCTGTACCTGCTGCAGCGCCTGACCGCCGCCGAGGCGCTCGAGCGTCATCTGCATTCCAAGTACGTCGGCCAGAAACGCTTTTCGCTGGAAGGCGGAGAAAGCCTCATTCCCCTGCTCGACACCCTGATCGAGAAAGCGACCAGCGAGGGCATCCGCGAAGCGGTCATCGGCATGGCCCACCGCGGCCGGCTGAACGTGCTCATCAACATCATGGGCAAATCGCCGCAGGAGCTGTTCCAGGAATTCGAAGGCATACACAAGGACGGCCTGCTCGCCGGCGACGTGAAGTACCACCTGGGCTTTTCCTCCGACCGGCTGACCGCCTCCGGCCCGATCCATCTCGCGCTGGCCTTCAACCCCTCGCATCTGGAGATCGTGGGTCCGGTGGTCGAGGGTTCGGTACGCGCACGCCAGGACCATCGCGGCGACCGCGAAGGCCGCGAAGTCATGCCGATCGTGATCCACGGCGACGCTGCATTCGCCGGCCAGGGCGTGGTCATGGAAACGCTCAACATGTCGCAGACGCGCGGTTTCGCGACCAAGGGCTCCGTGCACATCGTGGTCAACAACCAGATCGGTTTCACCACCAGCACCCGCGCCGACGCCCGTTCCAGCCAGTATTGCACCGACGTCGCCAAGATGATCGGCGCGCCCATCCTGCACGTGAACGGCGACCATCCGGAAGCCGTGGTCTTCGTCACCCAGCTCGCGCTCGACTACCGCATGCGCTATGGCGAGGACGTGGTCATCGACCTCGTGTGCTACCGCCGTCACGGGCACAACGAAGCGGACGAACCCCGCGCCACGCAACCGGTCATGTACCAGCGTATCCGCGAGCTGCCGACCACGCGCGAGCGCTACGCCGTCGCCCTGGAGAGCGGCGGCCTGATCGAAGCGGGAGCAGCCGACCGCATGCTCGAAGCCAGCCGGGCCCAGCTCGATGCCGGCCCGCCGGTGGTGTCAATATGGAGCAACGCCGAGAAGTCGCCCGATCCCGCCCATACCATCAACTGGGCACCCTACCGCAACCCCGATCCGGATGCGGCCTATGAGACCGCTGTGCCTCTGGAGCGTTTGCGGATGCTCGCCGAGCGCATGCAGGCCATGCCGGAAGGCTTCGAAGTCCAATCGCGCGTCGCCAAGATTCTCGACGATCGGCGCAAGATGGCCGCCGGCGCACTGCCGCTGGACTGGGGCTTTGCCGAAGTCATGGCCTACGCCACACTGGTTACCGACGGCAACCAGGTCCGCCTGTGCGGACAGGACAGCGGCCGCGGCACCTTCTTCCACCGTCAGGCGGTGCTACACAACCAGTTGCGCCGCGAAGCCTATGTTCCCCTGCGCCAGCTCGACCCCGAACAGGCCGACTTCCTGGTCATCGATTCGCTGTTGTCCGAAGAGGCCGTGCTGGCCTTCGAATACGGCTATGCCGCCGCCTCGCCCGAGGCGCTGGTGCTGTGGGAAGCCCAGTTCGGCGATTTCGTCAACGGCGCACAAGTGGTCATCGACCAGTTCATCAGCTCCGGCGAAGAGAAATGGGGCCGGTACAACGGCCTAGTCATGCTGCTGCCGCACGGCTACGAAGGGCAGGGCGCGGAACACTCCTCCGCACGCCTCGAGCGCTTCCTCCAGCTATGCGCCAACAACAACATGCAGGTCTGCACACCGACCACCCCGGCGCAGGTATTCCACATGCTTCGCCGCCAGGTCGTACGTCCGCTGCGTAAACCGCTCATCGTGATGTCGCCCAAGAGCCTGCTGCGCCACAAATTGGCGGTAAGCCAGCTCGACGACCTCGCCTCTGGCAACTTCCAGGAGGTGATACAGGAAACGGACTCGCTGGTTTCCAAGGAGGTCAACACGGTCGTGATTTGCGGAGGTCGCGTGTACTACGACCTGCTCGAACGCCGCCGCAACGATGAGCGACGCGACGTTGCGATCCTGCGTATCGAACAGCTCTACCCGTTCCCGGAACGCGAACTCAAGCAGGCGCTGCGCCGCTACTCGAACGCGCAGCGTTTCGTCTGGTGCCAGGAGGAACCGGTCAACCAGGGAGCGTGGCTTTCCATCCGCGACAACCTGCAACGGACGATCGGACCGGAGCGCCGGCTCGAGTGCGTCTCGCGGCCCGAAGCCGCGGCACCTGCCGCCGGTTACTTCGAACTCCATACACGCCAGTTGCGCGACTTGCTCGCCGCAGTCTTCGCCTAAGCCAACCCACCACCAGCCCCACGGAGAATTTCCCCCCTCATGAACACCGAGGTCAAGGTACCCCCCCTTCCCGAGTCAGTGGCAGACGCCACCATCGCCGCCTGGCACAAACAACCGGGCGAAGCGGTTTCCGCGGACGAAAATCTCGTCGACCTGGAAACCGACAAAGTCGTGCTTGAAGTCCCCGCTCCCGGCAGCGGAGTACTCGGCGAAGTGTTGGCTAAGGAAGGCGACGTCGTCACTGCAGGGCAAGTGATCGCCCGCTTTACCGACGGCGCGGTCGTCAAGGCAGCAGCCTCCGCGGAAACGCAGGAAACCGAGGAAACTGCTGCAAACGGCAACGCCCCGGTAGGCCCCGCAGTACGCCGCCTGCTCGACGAACACGGTCTGAGCGCCGACATGATCCAAGGCTCCGGCAAAGGCGGCCGCATCCTGAAGGAAGACGTAGAGGCTTATGTCGCCGCCAAAGCCGAGGCCCAGAAGGCCCCCGCAGCAGCGCCGAAGCCCGAGACGCCGGCACCTGCCTCGCCGGCAGTCGTGCGCGAGCAGACTCCCGCCCCCGTGGCCGGCGAGCGCAACGAACGCCGTGTGCCGATGACTCGCCTACGCGCGCGCATAGCCGAGCGTCTGGTTCAGGCGCAGCACAATGCAGCCATGCTGACCACCTTCAACGAAGTGGACATGCAGCCCATCATGCAGCTGCGCAATCGTTATCGCGACCGCTTCGAGAAGGCTCACGACGTGCGCCTCGGCTTCATGTCCTTCTTCGTCATGGCCGCCGTGGCTGCACTCAAGCGCTTCCCCGCCGTCAACGCCTCCATCGACGGCAACGACGTCGTTTATCATGGCTTCTACGATGTCGGCGTCGCCGTTTCCTCGCCGCGCGGCCTGGTCGTACCGATCCTGCGCGATGCGGACCTGCTGTCGACGGCCGATATCGAGCGCCGCATCGGCGAATTCGCCACCCGCGCGCGCGACAACGCCCTGGGCATGGACGACATCACCGGTGGTACCTTCACGATCTCCAACGGTGGCGTATTCGGTTCGCTGCTCTCGACCCCGATCCTCAATCCGCCGCAGAGCGCCATCCTGGGCATGCACAAAATCCAGGAACGCCCCGTGGTCGTCGACGACGAGATCGCGATCCGTCCGATGATGTACTTAGCGCTGTCATACGACCATCGCATAATCGACGGACGTGAGGCAGTACAGTTCCTTGCCGCGATCAAGGATGCCGTAGAGGATCCTTCGCGCCTGTTGCTGGAACTCTAAGGCCACACCTGGGAGTGCGCGAAAAGGACAGCCGGCTGCACGCACGCTTACTACGCATCCGCCTGTCCGATGGCATGGAAAGGGCGGCACGGCCGCCCGCCGGCACGCGTACCCCCCTGAAATACCTTCCGCCTGAAGCAGCCGCCATCGCCGCTGCGACGGCGGCCCCGGCCCCTGCTTCCCTGCACCTCGACGGGTCGCAGGGAGCACGGGCTTTAGGACTATAAATACCGCCACAGCCTGCGGAGAACATGCTATGGACAAGGATTACGACCTCATCGTCATCGGAGCCGGCCCGGCGGGCTACGTCGCTGCACTGCGCGGCGCCCAGCTCGGCTTCAAGGTCGGATGCATCGACAACTGGCTCGACCCCGACGGCAAGCCCAGCCTGGGCGGCACCTGTCTCAACGCCGGGTGCATCCCCTCCAAGGCGCTGCTCGACACCTCACATCACTTCAGCGCCCTGCGCACGGAGTACGCCGATCAGGGCATCCTGGTCGACGGGCTGCGCATCGACGTGGACACCATGCTGGCGCGCAAACGCAGCGTCGTCACCGCCCTCACCCAGGGCATCGCGACCCTGTTCAAGGCGCAGGACATCGACTGGCTCAAGGGCCACGGCCAACTCCTCGGTACCGGCCGCGTCGGTTTCACCGCGCACGACCGCAAGACGCCCAAGGAACTGACCGCCGACAACGTCATCCTCGCCCCCGGCTCGACGCCTATCGCGCTGGACTCCGCACCGCTGGATGGCGAATACGTGGTCGACTCCACCGGCGCCCTGGAATTCACCGACGTGCCCAAGCGCCTGGCGGTGATCGGTGCCGGCGTCATCGGACTCGAACTCGGCAGCGTATGGAACCGCCTCGGCTCCGAGGTCACCCTGCTCGAAGCGCAGCCCGACTTCCTGCCCATCGCCGACCAAGCCCTGGCCCGCACGGCGCTCAAGACCTATACCAACCAGGGCCTGCAAATCAAACTCGGCACGCGCATCAAGTCCGCCAAGCTCAGCGGCAAGAGCGTGCGCACGGTATTCGAGGATGCTTCGGGCGAACAGCAGGAACGCTACGATCGCGTCATCGTAGCCGTCGGCCGCCGGCCGAACACCACCGGACTGTTCACGAACGAGAGCGACCTACTGCTGGACGAACGCGGCTGCATCCATGTCGACGACTTCTGCCGCACCAACCTGCCCGGCGTGTGGGCCATCGGCGATGCCGTGCGAGGTCCCATGCTCGCGCACAAGGGCGAGGAAGAGGGCGTCATGGTCGTCGAGCGAATCGCCGGGCAGAACAGCGCGACGGAACCCGATCTGATTCCTTCCGTGATCTACACCACGCCCGAATTCGCCTGGGTCGGCCCGACCGAGCAGAAGCTCAAACAGGCCGGCATCCCCTACCGCAGCGGCCGCTTCCCGTTCGCCGCCAACGGCCGTGCCCGCGCCCAAGGCGATGTCGAGGGCGAAGTCAAATTGCTGGCACACGCCGAGACGGACCGCCTGCTGGCAGCGCACGTCTTCGGACCCAGCGCCTCCGAACTCGTCCAGCAGGCCGTCATCGCCATGTCGATGGAGGCCACCTCGGAGGACCTGGCACGGACCATCTTCGCGCACCCGACGCTGTCCGAGTCCGTACACGAGGCCGCTCTGGCAGTCGACGGACGCGCCCTGCACATGGCCGGCAAGCCCAAGCGCGGCTGAGACGCCGCCACTCCGGATCGTCCAATATGACCTGCGTCAATCAATGCGCAGCTAGTGCGTGATGCGCAGGTCCCCAGACGCTAGATTGAATCTCAGGAAACACCCGCCGGACAATCGGACTAGCGGGTGCTGAGAGGGGAGACAGCAGACAGGGGCTGACAATGGACGATCGTGGGCAGATCGAAAAGAAAGCATCGAAACGCCGTTCCGGCGCGGCACGTGCCGAAGACACGCCGCGCCGGATGAGCAAAGGCGACATCGCCCCCAGGCTGACACCCACCGGCGTTGAAAAATACGAAGTCGACGAAGCCACCATCGGCGCACAGGACGCCGAAGCCGTCGCCTTGCGCGAAATCCAGAACAACGAAGGCGACAAGGCACAGGAAAGCATCGACGCCATCCTGCTGGGCGACGCGCCGGACGACGTCGAAGCGATGGAAGCGGAACTACGCCGCCCGCAACCGGCGCCTCCCGGCAAAACCAACGACGAACTGGCCGAAGACTGGCGCGAAGGTAGCTATCCCTACCTCTACAAGATGCGCCGGCGCGACTACGAGAAGCAGAAATTCGATCTGCAGGTTGAAATGCTCAAGCTGCAGGCATGGGTCAAGGACGCGCAACAACGCGTCGTGATCGTGTTCGAAGGACGCGATGCCGCAGGCAAGGGCGGCACGATCAAGCGCATCATGGAACATTTGAATCCACGCGGAGCGCGGGTCGTCGCCTTGGAAAAACCCAGCGAGATCGAGCGCGGGCAGTGGTACTTCCAGCGCTACATCACGCACCTGCCGACCTTCGGCGAGATCGTGCTGTTCGATCGCTCCTGGTACAACCGCGCCGGCGTCGAACATGTGATGGACTTCTGCAATCCCTATGAATATCAGGAGTTCCTGCGCCAGGCGCCGGAATTCGAGCGCAATCTCGTGCGCAGCGGCATTCATCTGATCAAGTTCTGGTTTTCGGTCAGCCGCGAGGAACAGCGCCGGCGCTTCAAAGAGCGGCGCGTACATCCCCTGAAACAATGGAAGCTATCGCCGATTGACCTGGCCTCGCTGGAAAGATGGGAGGACTACACCAACGCCAAGGAAGCCATGTTCTTCCACACCGACACGGCCGATTCGCCCTGGACGGTGGTCAAGTCCGACGACAAGAAGCGCGCACGCCTCAATGCCATGCGCTACATCCTGCTGTCGCTGCCGTATACCAGCAAGGATCTGGAGCGTATCGGAGCACTCGACACGCTGCTGGTCGGACGAGCCGACGTGGTACACGAACGCGGCGAGCATGACATCACCTCCGGGCACTATCTGCGCAGCTAACGCCCCTCGCGGATCGCGCTTGCAGGGGTGTGTTGAGGATCGCTGCGCTTCACCCCAAGCTACGCTTCGCTGGGACCATCCGGCCCTCGAGGACTGGCTTTCGTTGGCGCGGCGCCGCTCTCTAGCGTGCCCGCCACCAGGCCGCAGCGAAAGAGGCCGCCGACGCCGCCAGCAGTGCCCACCCGACCACCGGCACATCCACCCAGCGCAGCACGTCCGCCGGTGCCAGACCGATACTCAAGGCGGCGGCCACCAGCAGCGCCGCTCCGGCGCTGCGCAACACGCTCAGACGCCGCGACTGCCTCAACTCGTCACGCAGCTCGGCAATCTCCCGAGACTGCGCCTGCACCATGAGGCGCCCTTCGGAGCCCTTGCGCGCCAGCTCGTACAGCAGCTGCGGCATCTCGGGCAACTGCTCGAGCAGTTTCGGCAGGCGATCGCGCGTCTTGCGCAGGAACGCCCGAGGGCCCATCTGTTCGCTCATCCAGTGCTCGATGAACGGCTTGGCCGTCTTCCACAGATCCAGCTCGGGGTAGAGCTGGCGCCCCAGACCTTCGATGTTGAGCAGCGTCTTCTGCAGCAGCACCAGTTGCGGCTGCACCTGCATATCGAAACGTCGCGCGGTCTGGAATAGGCGCAGCAACAGGTGTCCGAAGGAGATATCCTTCAGCGGACGCTCGAAGATCGGTTCGCACACTGTACGTATGGCCGATTCGAACTCGTCGACGCGAGTGGTTTCCGGCACCCAGCCAGACTCGACGTGCAGTTCGGCCACCCGACGATAATCGCGATTGAAAAAGGCATAGAAGTTCTCGGCCAGATAGCGCTGGTCCTCGGGCGACAGACTGCCGACGATACCAAAGTCGATGGCCAGGTAACGCGGATTCTCGGGATGCTCCTCGTCAACGAAGATATTGCCCGGATGCATGTCGGCGTGAAAGAAGTTATGGCTAAACACCTGTGTGAAGAAGATCTCCACCCCCCGCTCGGCCAACACCTTCAGATTCACGCCGGCGGCGCGCAGGCGCGACACATCCGCGACCGGAATGCCGTGGATACGTTCGATCACGAATACGTTGCGGCGCACGTAGTCCCAATGAATCTCGGGGATATAGAGTTCATGCGAACCCTCGAAGTTGCGCCGCAGCTGACTGCCGTTGGCGGCCTCGCGATACAGGTCGAGTTCGTCGAGGATCGTCTTTTCGTATTCGTCGACGACCTCGCGCGGCCGTAGGCGCCGACCCTCCGGCCAGTAGCGGTAGGCGAGGTCCGCGACCACGTGCAGCAGGTCCAGATCTCTGCGAATGGTGCGTTCGATCTCCGGACGCACGACCTTGACCACCACCTGGCGCCCGTCATGCAGCATCGCCCCGTGTACCTGCGCGATCGAAGCCGAAGCGATCGGCTTGTCGTCAAAGCTCTGGAACAGCTCCGACACTGGCTTGCCGTAGGCACGTTCGACGACCGCACGTCCGCCCTCGAAAGGCGGCACGCGGTCCTGCAGCCGAGTCAACTCGTCCGCGATGTCGTCCGGGAGCAGATCGCGCCGGGTGGACAGCATCTGGCCGAACTTGATGAAAATTGGCCCCAAATCCTCCAGCGCACGACGGATCCGCTCGCCGCGGCTGATGTCGTGGCTGCGGAACCAGTGCCACGGCGTCAGCAGCAGCAGGAAACGCAGCGGGCGCAGCAGATGGATGGCGAAGACGACTTCGTCCAGGCCATGGCGCACCAGCACGAAATTGATGTGCGCCAGGCGCAGGGCCTGGCGCAGCAGACGCAGCGGCGAGCGGCGGGATGTGCTGCTCATGCCTCGTCTGCGCCTGTCTTGCTCGCCGCCTCCAAGCGGAGCAGACGCGCTTCGAGGCGATCGAGATCCTCGCGCAAGCGGTCGACGGCATCGAGGAAATCGTTCAACTCGGGCCGCACCGGGCTCAGGTGAGCCTCTTCCGTCACGTACTCGCCGAGATCGTCGACGGTATGCGCGAAGTTGCGCCGCAGCCGCGCGCCGAGGTCGCGGACGTTGGCGCCCAGCGCATGCGCCAGCGGATCGCCGATATAGCGGCTCATCAGTTCTTCCCAGTCGAATTCGACCGCGCGCAGCACGCCCCACAGACGCTCGCCGACCTCGACGTCGCCTTCGATGCGCACGTCACCACCCGCCAGGGCCGCGGCGGGCTGTTCGGCCAAGGCCACACGCAGCAGCGCCAACGGCGTGGCGCGGATCACCGCATCGGGCTCGTCGCCGAGGCTGCCGTGAACGCGGATGCGGGACGTCTCGGGCACCAGCACGAACGCGAGGTCGAGACCTTCCAGATGCACCGCGACCAGGCGTCCGTCGATGCGCTCGAGTGTGGCCGCCGTCTCGACATCCTGGGCGAGATAGGCGTTGAGCGCCGTTTCCAGGGCTGCACACAGCGCAACCGGGAGATTCATAAGCTGCGTCTCACTTCGTCAAGCGTCGGGGGCAAGGGCTCTTTGGCAGACACGCGAACTACCACGGTGCCGGCGATCTTGTCGTGGAAACCCTGCTTGCGGGCGTCCCATACAATCCACAAAAATCCCAGGCACAAAGGCAGCATGGACACGATATAGGCGAACCAGCGCAATACCGCCTGGCCCACGCCCAGCGTTCCGCCGCTACGCGCGTCGACCACACGGCAACCCAGCAGTAGCTTGCCCGGCGAGCCGCGATAGCGCACCCAGAAAAACACCGTGAGCACCAACGGCAGCAGGTAGTTGATCAGCAGATCGGCCGGCCCGTACAGATCGAGCATGCCGGAGTGCGATTCCGCCCAGCGCCAATAGTCCGCGCCGTAGGCCAGTTGCAACAGCAGCGCCAGCACCGGCAGCAGCAACAGGCTGTCGACGATGGTCGCCAGCAGTCGTCGCCAGAAGCCGGCGTAGCGGGGCTGGGTCAAAATTTGTGGCCCCGATGCACGGCGACGATACCGCCGCTGAGATTGTAGTACTCGGCGCGCTCGAAACCGGCGGTTTCCATCATGCCCTTCAGAGTCGGCTGATCGGGATGCATACGGATCGACTCGGCCAGATAGCGATAGCTGCCGGCATCGCCCGTGATCAACTTGCCCATCAGCGGCAGTGCGCTGAAGGAATACAGATCGTAGACCGGCTTGAGTCCGGGCAGCACCGGCTTGGAGAACTCCAGCACCAGCAGCCGCCCACCGGGCTTGAGCACCCGGTACATCGAACTCAGCGCGGCGTCCTTGTCGGTCACGTTGCGCAGGCCGAAGGCGATGGTGATCAGATCGAAATGGTTGTCGGGGAAGGGCAGACACTCGGCGTTCACCTGCGCGAAACGCAGATTTCCGGCCAGCCCCTGGTCGAGCATACGCTCGCGACCGCGGCGCAGCATGGAGGCGTTGATATCCGCCAGCACCACCTCGCCGCCCGGCCCGACCATGCGCGCGAAACGCCCAGCCAGATCGCCGGTGCCGCCAGCCAGGTCGAGCACGCACTGCCCCTTGCACACACCGGCAAGCTCGATCGCGTAGCGCTTCCACAGGCGATGGATGCCGAAGGACATCAGATCGTTCATGACGTCGTAGCGGTCGGCCACGGAGTGGAAGACCTCCGCCACCTTGCGGGCCTTGTCCTCCGTCCTGACCTGCTGATAGCCGAAGTGAGTGGTGTCTTGCTTGTCCATGTCTGCTCCGCGCCGGGGCGTGTTGTCGGCAAGCTCCGAGCTTGCCCGAGGGTCGGAGGAAACGGGCCTGCCGGCGGCCGGTTCGACTCCTGGCGGTATTCGAGTGTGGCGTGCCTCAGTTCGGCTCCTGCCGCTGGTAGCCGGTTTCCGCGAGCCGGTCGAGATAGGCCTGCCAGTTCTCGGTCTGATTTTCCCCCAGCTCGTAGAGGTAATTCCAGTCGTAGATGCCGGTATCGTGGCCATCGCTGAACACCAGCTTGACCGCGTAGTTGCCGACCGGCTCGATGGCGGTGATGTTGACCGACTCCTTGCCGGTCTGCAGCACTTCCTGGCCCGGGCCATGGCCGCGCACCTCGGCCGAGGGCGAGTACACGCGCAGGTATTCGCACGGCAGGTGGAAATGTCGGCCGTTTTCGTAGGCCAGTTCGAGAATGCGCGACTGCTGGTGCAGGCGGATATCGGTGGGACGGGGTATGGACATGGACATTACTCGTTGATGTTCGTGGCGTGTGCGAAACGGCAGTATACGAAGGCCTGCTCGACGCCGGCCGGAGTCGCATGCAGTTCCGTTGCGGACTCCAGCAAACGGAACCGTTCGCCCAAGGTCTGCGCCAGGGTTTGCGCGCTGTAGCGCTGCACCGGCAAGCCGCTGCAGCGTTCGGGACCGTCCAGCGCGAATGTTGCGATGATCGCCTGACCACCCGGCTCGAGGTGGCGTTCGAGCCGCTCCAGGTAAGCGGCACGCGCCTGCGGGTCGACCAGGAAATGGAATACCGCGCGATCGTGCCAAAGCCGGTAGTTTCCGGGCAGTCCGGCGCTGGTAATATCCGCCTGCAGCCATTGCACCGCCGTCGCGGCCGCACCCAATCTGGCACGGCTTTGTTCCAATGCCGCCGCCGAAATGTCCAGCACGCTGACGTCGCCGTAGCCGGCTTCCAACAGCCGATCAACCAAGCGCGATGCGCCGCCGCCGATATCGATGAGCGGCGCCTGCCCGGACATTCCCGCCGCTTCGATCAGTGCCAGCGACAGGTTTGGAGAGGGCTGGAACCAACTGACCTCCTCGGCCGCCTTGCCGCCGTACACCGCCTCCCAGTGCGCCGCGCCGGACATGGCTCAGAGGATGTAGCGGCTCAGGTCTTCATCCTGCGCCAGTTCGCCGAGCGAGGTATCGACGGCAGCCGCGTCGAGCACCAGCTTCTCGCCGGAGCGATCGGGCGCATTGAACGAAACCTCTTCGAGCAGGTGCTCCAGCACCGTGTGCAAGCGGCGGGCGCCGATGTTCTCGGTGCGCGCATTGACCTCGAAGGCGATCGCGCCGATGCGCCGCACCGCATCCTCGGTGAATTCCACCTCCAACCCCTCGGTCGCCAGCAAGGCGGTGTACTGCTCGACCAGCGACGCGTCGGGCTCGGTGAGGATGCGCACGAAATCCTCGGCGCTCAGCGCATCGAGCTCGACGCGGATCGGCAGCCGGCCCTGCAGCTCGGGGATCAGGTCCGAGGGCTTGGACAGATGGAAGGCGCCGGAGGCGATGAACAGAATGTGGTCGGTGCGCACCGAGCCGTACTTGGTGGTCACCGTGCTGCCTTCGATCAGCGGCAGCAGGTCGCGCTGCACGCCCTCGCGCGAAACGTCGGTGCCGCCATGCTCACCACGCTTGGCGACCTTGTCGAGTTCGTCGAGGAATACGATACCGTTCTGCTCGACCTCGCGCACCGCAGCAAGCTTGAGTTCGTCCTCGTTGACCAGGCGCAGCGCCTCCTCCTCGGCGAGCAACTTGCGCGCATCGGCGATTTTGAGCTTGCGGCGCTTGGTCTTGTTGCCGGCCAGATTCTGGAACATACCCTGCAGCTGACTGGCCATCTCCTCCATGCCGGGCGGCGTCATGATCTCCACCCCGGCCGGCGCCGCACTCAACTCCAGCTCGACCTCGCGCTCGTCCAGTTCGCCGTCGCGCAGGCGCTGGCGCAGCTTCTGTCGCGCCACGCTTTCGCTCGGGCTCTCGTCGGGTTCGTGCAGGAATTCGTTGCGCGGGCTCGCACCCGGCAGCAGCACGTCGAGGATGCGTTCCTCGGCTGCCTCGGAGGCTCGGTAGCGCACCTTCTCGACCTCGGCCTCGCGGGCCTGTTTCACGGCGATGTCGGCAAGATCCCGGACGATGGATTCCACATCGCGCCCGACATACCCGACTTCGGTGAACTTGGTCGCTTCGATCTTGATGAACGGCGCATTGGCCAGCCGCGCCAACCGGCGCGCGATTTCGGTCTTGCCGACACCGGTCGGCCCGATCATGAGGATGTTCTTCGGCGTCACTTCCTGGCGCAGCGCCTCGGGCAGCTGCTGGCGACGCCAGCGGTTGCGCAGCGCAATGGCTACGGCGCGCTTGGCCTGCGCCTGGCCGACGATGTGCTTGTCGAGTTCCTGGACGATCTCGCGGGGAGTCATAGGGGTCATGATGATTGCACGCTTGGCGGACGCTGTGCGGGACGGTGTGCGGCCGGCGTTCCGCCGGCGCCGCGGCTCACTCGCCCAGCGTCTCGATGGTTAGGTTTCGATTGGTATAAATGCAGATGTCGGCAGCAATATTCAAGGCTCGCTCGGTGATTTCCCGGGCGCCGAAATCCGTGCCCTCGATCAGCGCGCGAGCCGCCGACTGGGCGAAGGGGCCGCCGGAACCGATCGCGATCAGGCCGCCTTCGGGCTCGATCACGTCGCCGTTGCCGGAAATGACCAGCGAGGCCTCGCTGTTGGCAACCGCCAGCAGCGCTTCGAGCCGGCGCAGGGCGCGGTCGGTGCGCCATTCCTTGGCCAGCTCCACCGCGGCCCGCGTGAGGTTGCCGCTGTGCTTCTCCAGCTGCCCCTCGAAACGCTCGAACAGAGTGAACGCGTCGGCGGTGCCGCCCGCGAAACCGGCGATGATGCGGTCCTGGTAAAGCCGACGCACCTTGCGCGCATTGCCCTTCATGACCGTATTGCCCAGCGTGACCTGGCCGTCGCCGCCCATGGTCACCTGACCGTCGCGCCGCACCGAAAGAATGGTGGTGCCTCTGAACTGTTCCATACCTCGAACTCCAGTTGGGTGAACGGACCCAAGCGAAGGGACGGATTCTAACACTTCGACTCGACCCGCAAGCCAGATGAGCAGCTAAATGGTTACCGGATCAATAGTCGTCTTCGTCCTTGCGCCTGCGGGCGCGGGGATGGGCCCGATCGTAGACCTGCGCCAGATGCTGGAAGTCGAGGTGCGTATAGATCTGCGTGGTGCTGATATTGGCGTGGCCGAGCAGTTCCTGCACGGCACGCAGATCGCCGGAGGATTCCAGCAGGTGACTGGCGAAGGCGTGGCGCAGCATATGCGGATGCACCGGCGTATCGAGGCCCGCCAGCAGTGCGCGCCGACGCAGGCGCGCCTGTACCGCCCGCGCGCCCAGACGCGCACCGTGTCGCCCCACGAATACCGCCTCTTCCCCGGTCGCGGCGAGCTGTCCACGCACCTGCAGCCACGCCGACAGCGCCTCGCAGGCCTTGCGCCCGACGGGCAGGTCGCGGGTCTTGCCGCCCTTGCCCGTCACACGCACCCGCGCCGAGGCCAGATCCAGACCGACAAGATCCAACGAAACGGCTTCCGCCAGACGCAGTCCGGAGGAGTAGATCAGCTCGAACAAGGCACGATCGCGCAAGTCGAGAATATCGTCGTCTCCGTGTTCCAGCAGCGCGGTCATCTGCTCGGGATCCAGCGTCTCCGGCAGCCGCCTGGAGCCTTTGGGTGCGCGAAGATCCTGCGCGGGATGAATTTCCACCGCCGCCTCGTCCTGCAGGAAGCGATACAGGCCACGCACCGCCGCAAGACGCCGCTTGAGCGTGGCGGCGGACAGTCCGCTACGGTGCTGTGCGGCGACGAAGGCGCGCACATCGTCGGCGGCGGCTTCGGTCAAGGGGCGCCCGAGCTGCTCGAGAAAGCCGGCAAAGGCATGCAGATCGCGGCGGTAGGCAGACACGGTATGCGCCGAGTAGCCGCGCTGGGCGGCAAGGCGCTCAAGATAGAGGGCGATCCAGTCGGATGCCGCACCGGAGGCGGGAACTGCGCTCACACACGCCCGAGCTTGCCGCCTACCGCGCCGGCCAGGAGATCGCCCAGATAACCGAGGAACAGGGTGCCCATGCTTGGATGGAAGCGGTCCGCATCGTGGCTGCCCAGCGCCAGCACGCCCAGTGGCTCGGTATCGTGCAGAGGAATCACCACCGCAGATTCCACCTCCGCGGCGTCTTCGCCGAACAGCCAGTCGAGCTGTTCGCGCCGCAGGCGGCCGCACAGCGGGCGGCGGCGTTCGAAAATGGAGGCGAATTCCTTCAGGCCGGGATCGTTCTTCGCAACGCTGTAGGGCGCCTGCAAGGAACCATCGCGATCGATCATCCGTACCACGACATGATCGGCATGGAATTCGCCGCAAAGCAGTTCTCGCGCGGTCGCCAGCACGCTGTCCATGCTGTCGGCCCGCATGAGGCCCAGCGCGAGCGCGTGGGATGCGGCAGGCGCAGCACGTCGAGCAGCTCGAGATGGCGGACAAAGAAATCGGGATGCGTGCGCAGGAATCCGGCAACGGCATCCTCGCTCAGGATGTCCGATTCCTTAGCCGTGGTTTGTGCGTTCATTTTAAGGTATCCGCCCCTCAAACACTGTGGCCGTCGGTCCGGTCATCATCACTGGTGCATCCGCCCCTTGCCATTCAATCATAAGGCGGCCGCCCAGTACGTCAACCGCCACGCGCGGCGCCAGCCAGCCACGCAGCCGCCCGCTGACGACGGCCGCGCAGGCCCCGCTGCCACAGGCCTCCGTCTCGCCCACGCCGCGCTCGAACACGCGCAGCCGGATGTGCTCCGCCGAAACGACCTGCATGAAGCCGACGTTGACCTTGCGCGGGAAGCGCGGATGCGCCTCGACCATCGGGCCGAGTTCGTTGACCGGCGCGCGGTCGACGTCTTCGACGCGCAGCACGGCATGCGGGTTGCCCATCGACACGGCGCCGATTTCGTGATCCCTGCCGTCGACCGCCAGGGCATACGCCGGCGACTGCGCATCCGCCACGAAGGGAATGGCAGCAGGCTCCAGCCTCGGCACGCCCATGTTCACCGTCACCTGGCCGTCGTCCTCCAGCCGCAGCGTCAGCAGCCCGCCCAGCGTTTCCACCTTGATCTCGGGACCGGCGGCCAAGCCCTGGTCGACCACGAAGCGGGCGAAACAGCGGGCGCCGTTGCCGCATTGCTCGACCTCGCCGCCGTCGGCGTTGAAGATCCGGTAACGAAAGTCCGCCTCGCCGCCCGTGGCGGGCTCGACGATCAACAACTGGTCGCAGCCGATGCCGCGATGACGGTCGGCCAGCGCGCGCACGGCATCCGCATCCAGGCTAACGGACTGGCTGACGGCGTCGATCATCACGAAGTCGTTGCCCAGGCCGTGCATTTTGGTAAAGCGTAATCCGCTGAGCTTCATTAACGGCCCTCTCGATCCAGGCACGGTGCATTCTTGAATCCGGCCCGCCGCTGGGTAATACTGCTTTAGTTTATTAGCGCCTCGTTATGGGCGTTGAGTTCGGCCCAGAGGCACATTCGGCCAGCCTGCGGTGAACATCCTATCACCCTTGGCGATGCCGGGAAGACCTTCATGTCAAGCCGGCTCGGCGGCCGACGAAGGTTCCAATAATCGCAACCCGTAGAAGTCGACGTAGGAGAAATACGACAATGACTGATTTCACCAAAGAACTGGATGCCCGCGGCCTGAACTGCCCCCTGCCGATCCTGCGCACGAAGAAGGCCATCGCCGAGCTGAACAGCGGCGAAGTGCTGAAGATCGTCGCCACCGATCCGGGCGCCGTGAAGGACTTCGAAGCCTTCGCCAAGCAGACCGGCAACGAGCTGCTCGAGCACAGCGAAGCAGGTGGCGAGTTCACCTTCTTCATGAAGAAGGGCTGAACAGCCTTTCTCTGCGGGAAGGCGGTCAAGCCGCCTTCCCGTCCCGCCCGTAGCCGTCGTCCGACGGCCCGCTTTTCCACAATCCGCTACGGAAGCAAGGTCTCACCGGCCACCATCTGCTCGAAGCTCTCGCGCGCCCGCACCTCGTGGACCTCGGCGCCGTCCACCATCAGCTCCGGCGCTCGCGGCCTCGAGTTGTAGTTGGAACTCATCACGAAACCGTAGGCTCCCGCCGAGCGCACCGCCAGCAGCTCGCCCGGCGACAAGGCCAGCCGGCGCTGCTTGCCGAGAAAGTCCGCCGACTCGCACACCGGCCCCACCACGTCGTAGTCCAGCGCTTCGGCATCCGAACCCTGCCGAGCCGGGATGATCTCGTGCCAGCCCTCGTACAGAGCCGGACGAATGAGATCGTTCATGGCCGCGTCGACCAGCGCGAAATGCCGGTCATGGGTGTGCTTGAGGTATTCCACCCGGGTCAGCAGGATGCCCGCGTTGCCGGCGATGGCCCGCCCCGGCTCGAGCATGATCTCCAGCTCGCGCCCGCCGATTCCCTCGCGCAGCGCCGTGGCGTACTCGGCCGGCTCGGGCGGCGTCTCGTCGCGGTAGCGGATACCGAGCCCGCCGCCGACGTCCAGATGGCGGATGACAATGCCTTCCGCGGCCAGCCGGTCGATCATGCCGAGCAACCGGTCCAGCGCGTCGCGCATGGGCGCCAGGCGGGTGAGCTGGGAACCGATGTGGCAGTCGATGCCCGACACCTCGATGTTCGGCAGCTCCGCCGCGCGGCGGTACAGTGCCGTCGCGGTGTCCACGTCGACGCCGAACTTGTTCTCGCGCAGGCCGGTGGAGATATAGGGATGGGTATCGGCATCGACGTCCGGATTGACGCGCAGCGACACCGGCGCGCGCCGCCCGCATTCGCCCGCCACCTCGTTGAGTCGCTCGAGTTCGGCACCGGACTCGACATTGAAGCAGCGGATACCCACTTCCAGCGCGCGGCGCATTTCCCAAGCCTGTTTGCCGACGCCCGAGAACACAATCTTGGCCGCCTCGCCGCCGGCGCGCAGCACGCGCTCCAGCTCGCCGCCGGAGACCACGTCGAAACCCGAACCGAGGCGGGCGAACAGATTCAGCACCGCGAGATTGGAGTTGGCCTTGACCGAGTAGCAGATCAGGTGTGGATGATCGCCCAGCGCGGCATCGAAAGCGCGCCAGTGGCGCTCCAGCGTGGCGCGCGAGTACACGTAGCAGGGCGTGCCGAAACGCTCGGCCAGCTCCGAGGCCGGCACGTCCTCGGCATACAGCTCGCCGTCGCGGTAGTTGAAGTAATCCATGCTCAGCCTCCCTGCTGCGCGGAACTGCCGTTGCCGGGCAGGTACAACGGGCCTTTCTTTCCACAGCCGCCGAGCACCGAGGCGAGCAGGGCGATCAGTAGCAGCGCAGCCACGCGCCGGCCGATAGTGGTCAGGTTCATAGTTGAAGAGTCAGCGAACGGTCGAAGCGGTTAACTTACCTGATGGCACCGAAACACGCGAGAGCGTGCGACAATAAGCACCGCGACACTCCCATTCCAAGACTTCAGCAGACCCCATGAGCAGCACTCCCACCGAACTTCCCGTCCAGCACTTCGAGAGCCGCGACGGCCTGCAGCTAGCCTACCGCGAACTCGGCCACGGCCGGCCGCTGGTCCTGATCCACGGCTATTTTTCCACCGCCCAGGTCAACTGGCTGCGCTACGGCCACGCCGAACGGATCGCCGCGCAGGGCTATCGCGTGATCATGCCCGACCTGCGCGCCCACGGCGCCAGCGCCAGACCGCACGACGCCTCGGCCTATTCGCCCGACGTGCTGGCCGACGACGGCCTCGCGCTGATCGAGCATCTCGGTCTGGACGACTACGACCTCGGCGGCTATTCACTGGGCGCACGCACCACGCTGCGCATGCTGGCACGCGGCGCGCGGCCGGCGCGCGCGGTCCTGGCCGGCATGGGACTCGAGGGCATCCTGCACACCGGCGGCCGCGGCGAGTATTTCCGCCGGGTACTCACCAACCTGGGCAGCTTCGAGCGCGGCAGCGTGGAGTGGATGACCGAAGCCTTTCTCAACACCGTCGGCGGCGACCCGGTGGCGCTGCTGCATATCCTCGACACCTTCGTCGACACCCCGCGCGAAGCACTGGCCGACATCGACGTGCCGACCCTGGTGCTGGCGGGCGAAGAAGACCACGACAACGGCTCGCCCGAGGCGTTGGCCGAATCCCTGCCGAATGGGCGGCACGCCGCGGTGCCCGGCAACCACATGAGCGCGGTCACCAAACCCGAGCTGGGGGAAGCGATCGCCGGCTTCCTCGGGCCGGCCCCGGCCTGAACCGTACGGATACCGAAACAAGCGATGACCACACTCGACTTCGTCCTGCGCGAACGCGGCCCCGTGCCACAGCACACGTTGATCTGGCTGCACGGCCTGGCCGCCGACGGCTACGACTTCGCGCCGCTGGTCGACGCGCTCGAACTGCCACCCGATCTCGGCCTGCGCGTGGTCCTGCCGCACGCGCCGTTCCGCCCGGTGACCATCAACGGCGGCGCAAGCATGCGTGCCTGGTACGACTTCCGCAGCCTCGAGTTCGGCCGCGGCGAAGCCACCGAGGATATCGAGGACTCGATCGGCCTGATCCACGAACTGCTCGCCGCCGAACGCGCCGCACTGCCTGCCGGCGGCAAGCTGCTGCTGGGTGGCTTCTCGCAGGGCGGGGTGATGACGCTCGCCGCCGGCCTGCGCGCCGAACCGCGCCCGGACGCGCTCGTCGTGCTCTCCGCCTACCTGTGGAACGGTCCGCCGGACCCCGAACGCGCGCCACCCGTGTTCCAGGCCCACGGCGAACAGGACCCCGTCATTCCCCTCGCGGCCGGCGCCGCTGCCCATCGCCAGCTGGTGGAAGCCGGCATCGATACCCAGTGGCGGACCTATCCAATGGCGCACGCCGTCTGCCCTGAGGAAATCGTCGATCTCACGCGCTGGCTGCTGCAGGCGCTGAACGCCTAGCCGGACGTTCTTGCGTAGCGCCTCAAGTGGTGATGGCGCCGGGCAGGGTCTATGATCGGATTCATGGACATCGATGCCCGTCGCGCCCAGCTGCGTATCGACCCGGGCCTGGAACCCGCCGCCCCACTGTGGCAGCGCGTTCCCACCCGCACGCCGGAAGGCCACCTGGCCAGCGACTTCATGATGCTCATTCCCGGTCTGCGCCGCCGGCCGCAGGACCAGCTCCAGCGAGTGCTGGACGACATCCATGCGGTGCTTTCGCGCTACGGCAACGCCGTGCTATTTGCGGATATGAATCTCAAGCTCAACGTCCTGTGGGTCAGCGTGCGGCCGGTACCCGGCATCACGCTGGAGCTGGCCGCGGCGGTCAAGGTGCGCGTGCCCGAAGCTCTGCTGATCAGCAAGCCTCATCCCAAGCATCTATGACCCGCACGCTGGTCATTCTCGGCCTCGTTCTGATCGCAGTCGGTGTCACTTGGCCCTGGATCTCGAAGCTAGGCCTGGGGCGTCTGCCGGGGGATATCGTTATCCGTCGGGAAGGGTTCACGTTCTACTTTCCGTTGACCACGTCGGTCATCGTCAGTCTGGTGGTTTCGTTGTTGATTTGGTTGTTCAGGAAATAGACGACGGTTTTGACGAATGGCGCATTTAAACCGCACATTCTTTGTGCCGCCCGGGTTAATTTCGTGCGCGATTCAAGGTGTGGGGCTTCGCTCAATCGCGGCGACGCGCCCGAGCCGATTTCTTTGAATGCGCAAAGAAACAGGCGAAAGAAACGCACCCCCAGGATCGCTTGTCCCTATCGGGCAACCTCGCGAACGTACCCCTGAACGGAGCCCGCAGCCATTCGCGTCCTGCGAAGGGCTGCTTGGCCGGCTTCCCTGCCGGCCATCCCCGCCCAGGCGCACGTTCGCGAGGCAAGCAATCAGGGGGGGCTAACGTCAAAACACGGCTTCGGTAGGTTGGGGTGAGTGCACATGATTTGCACCGCCCGCGTTGGGGTGCGCTTCGCTTACCCCAACCTACGCTTCGATCGCCGAATACGTAGCCCAAGCGTTTGGCGTGCGTTTTGTTTTGACGTCTAGGTTCCCGTTAGGCCTTGCCTCGAGCGTGCGCCCCGGCGCGGGGTCGGGCGGCATGGACGCCGCCCGAGCAGGCTTTGCCAGGAGGGCAAGTGCCTGCGGTGCCCCGGGCCGGGGTGTGCGCTCGAGGTCTGCCCGTCAGGGACAAGGCCTTTCGGGCGCCTTTCTTTCGCCTCTTTCTTTGGGCGTGCAAAGAAAGAGGCTCGGGCGCGTCACCCAAGCAGGATCAATACTGGAAACGCTGATTCGCGCCCGAAACGTGCCTCAGCGCCAAAAACAGGAAAAGCTCCCACCGCATGGTCAACAGAAACCACAACCGCTGATCCGCGTCTGCATATTCAAAGAAGGCGGCAACGCCCCCCAACACCCTAAACCGCACAAGACTGCCGCGGCCGATCACTCATCTCGGTCAAACGCTGCAGATCCTGCGCATAAGGCTCCTGCGCTCCAACGCCTGCGAGCGTTTCCGCCAGCACGCGTTGCGCCCAGCGTGGCAGATCCGGATGCACCCGGTAGAACACCCATAGACCGTCTCGCCGGTCGCTGACCACCCCCGCCTCGCGCAGGGCTGCCAGATGGCGCGAGATCTTGGGTTGCGAGAGTTCCAGCGCGTGCGTCAGTTCGCACACGCACAACTCGCCCTGGCGCTGCATCAGCATCAGGCTGCGCAGACGGGTGGCGTCGGAGAGCGCACGAAAGAAAGTATCAGGTGTCATGAAACCTTTATATATGGCTGCTTGCATATATATGCCTTGCCAATTATAGTCCAAATCCACTTCAGAGACCCAGACAACCGCTCATGCTAGCGCTGCTGATCTTCGTCGTCACCCTGGTCTTCGTCATCTGGCAGCCGCGCGGCCTGGGCATCGGCTGGAGCGCGCTCGCCGGTGCGCTCGTCGCGCTCGCCACCGGCGTCATCAGCCTCGGCGACATCCCGATCGTATGGCACATCGTCTGGGACGCGACCTTTACCTTCGTGGCGCTGATCGTCATCTCGCTGGTGCTCGACGAAGCCGGCTTCTTCCACTGGGCAGCGCTGCATGTCGCCCGCTGGGGCCGCGGCGACGCCCATCGCCTGTTCCCACTGATCATCCTGCTCGGCGCCGTGATCGCCGCCTTCTTCGCCAACGACGGCGCGGCGCTGCTGCTCACGCCAATCGTTCTGGCCATCTTGCTGCGCCTCGGCTTCAGCCCCGCCACGGCGCTGGCCTTCGTGATCGCCACCGGCTTCGTTGCCGACACCACCAGCCTGCCGCTGGTGATCTCGAATCTGGTCAACATCGTCAGCGCCAACTACTTCGGCATTCCCTTCGACCGCTACGCCGCGGTCATGGTGCCGGTGAACCTGGTTACGCTGGCTGCCACGCTGGGCGTCCTGTGGCTCTATTTCCGCCGTCACTTGCCGGCGCGCTACGACACCCACGATCTGGAGTCGCCCGCGTCTGCGCTGCGCGACCCACTGGTCTTTCGCGCTGCCTTCCCCCTGCTCGGCCTGCTGCTCATCGCCTACTTCGTCACCGCGCCCTTCGGCGTTCCCGTATCGGTGGTCACCGGCGCCGGCGCGCTCGTTCTGCTTGCACTGGCCGCCCGCTGGCATGCCGGCGGGCGCGGCGCGCGCATCGCCGTGCGCAAGGTGCTCAAGGAAGCGCCGTGGCAGATCGTGATCTTCAGCCTCGGCATGTATCTGGTGGTCTACGGCCTGCGCAACGCCGGACTGACCGACTACGTCGCCCGCGCGCTGGAATGGCTCGGCGCCCACGGACCGGTGACCGCCGCGGTCGGCACCGGTTTTCTCAGCGCCGGACTGTCCTCGGTCATGAACAACATGCCCAGCGTGCTGGTCGGGGCGCTGGCCATCGACCAGGCGCACGGGCTGTCCGCCGTCAGCCGCGAGGCCATGATCTACGCCAATGTCATCGGCTGCGATCTGGGCCCTAAATTCACCCCCATCGGCAGCCTGGCCACGCTGCTCTGGCTGCACGTGCTCGCACGCAAGGGAGAGACCATCACCTGGGGGCAGTATATGAAGGTCGGCCTCATCCTCACGCCGCCGGTGCTGCTTCTCACCCTGCTGGCACTGGCGGCATGGCTGCCGGTCGTCGGCTATTGAGCGCTCCAACCAAGGAACTGAAACATGACTGCGCCTCTGCACCTGCTCTTCGTCTGCACCGGTAATTCCTGCCGCAGCCAGATGGCCGAAGGCTGGGCCCGCACGCTCGGCGGCGACCGCGTGATCGCCGAATCCGCCGGCATCGAGGCTCACGGCAAGAATCCACGCGCCATCGCCGTCATGGCCGAAGCCGGCGTGGACATCTCCGCGCAGGAGTCGACTCGATTGAGCGACGACATGCTCGCCCGCGCCGATCTGGTGGTGACGGTCTGCGGCCACGCCGACGAGCACTGCCCGGTGCTGCCGGCCGGCGTACGCAAACTGCACTGGCCTCTGACGGATCCCGCCAAGGCCACCGGCACGGAAGAGGAAATCATGGCCGAATTCCGCCGGGTACGCGACGAAGTGAATCAGCGGGTTCACGCCCTGCTGGAGACGGAGTTGGCGGCAGACCGTACGCCGAACGACTGAAACCGATGCGTTCGACTTTACACTTCCCGCGGGTGCATCCCGCGCGGAAACGGGGTGCTGCGATCCCTTCGCGGACACCCTGAAGTCACTCTTTCCGCCGCGCACTGTCCTTGCGCGCGGCCCAATTCCATCCTGTTCCCGCATCGACCGACGCCGCTTTCCGGACCGGACAGAGGCGTCGGATTTTTTTACGCATCCGCCACCCCTCTTCCGAAACAAAACAGCTAAGCGTTTGAGCTAAATAGCTTTATATCGAGTTGGCGCGGATATTGTGTTTCGCCCTGAAGTCCCACAAGAACAGTCCGGGCAAATCCAGCGCGGACGATAAGCGAGCAGTCGCGGCTTTGCGGGAGAACCTCCCCCCGGCCGAGGCAGAGTCACGTCGACCTATAGAATAAGAAGGAATCAGCGATCATGAAGGGAATGCGCGTTTACCGACACCTCGCGTCCGTCGCGATAGCTGGCCTGCTGTATCTCGTAAGCAGCATTCCGGCTTCCGCCACTGCGTTTTCCGGAATCTACGCCTTCGGCGACAGCCTGTCGGATACCGGCAATATTTATCTTGCGAGCGGCGGCACCACGCCCGTCTCGCCCCCGTACTCGAATGGCCGGTTCACGAACGGCAACGTCTGGGTGCAGGACTTGTCCGCGTCGCTGGGCCTGGGTGCAGTGACGCCAAGTCTGGCGGGCGGCAACGACTACGCTTTCGGCGGTGCACAAACCGGCACGACCCTGGCGCACACGCAGAACTCGACCGATCTACTCAGCCAGCTCACCGCCTTCACGGCAACGGTTCACTCCCCCCAGCCTGATGCGCTGTACACGCTCTGGATCGGCGCCAACGACCTGAATGCCCTGTTCGGTGGACTCGCCACCGGCGCCATCGCGCCCACCAGCATCGGCACGGACCTGGCGCAGGCGATCGGTAACGTTGGCAGCTTCGTCAGCGGCCTGGCGAACGCGGGCATGCAGAACCTGCTCGTGCTCAACGTACCCGACCTGAGCAAGACGCCGGATGCGCAGGCGCTCGCCAACAGCACGGCGAACCCCGCCGCCACGCTGGCCACGATCCAGCAGGTCACCCAGCAATACGATGCAGCCCTGGCCGCCACGCTGGCCAGCCTGTCCTCGACCGACGGTTTCGCTCTGACCCAGGTCGACACCTTTCAGCTTCTCGACCAGGTTGGCCAGGACCCAGCCAAATACCACCTGACCAACGTGACCGATCCCTGCTGGACCGGCAACCTGACCGATCCGACTTCGGGCACGGTCTGCGCCCAGCCGGATCAGTATCTGTTCTGGGACGGAGAGCATCCCACAGCCGCGGGACACCAGATACTTGCCAACCATGTCCGCTCCGCGATGGTGCCGGAGCCGGGCAGCATCGCCATGCTCATGACCGGGCTGCTCATGCTGATGCTGCTGGCGCGAAGCGCCCGCAGGCAGCAGAAGCCGAAGGTCTGATGGACGCTCCGATGGTGGCGTAGATACTCGGGGTCAGGACCGTTCGGCGGAACGCAGACGGTCCAGACGCAGACGCTCGCGTTCGTCGAACAGGCGCCGCGAGCCCAGCCAGACGCCGCCCAGCGCGGCAAACCCGGTGTTCGCCGCGATCAGGAACATGACCAGGATCTGGTATTTCACCGCCTCGGTCGGCGGGCTCCCCGCGAGAATCTGGCCGGTCATCATGCCCGGCAGGCTCACCACGCCGGCCGCGGCCATGGAATTGATGATGGGAATCATGCCGGCCCGGGCGCTCTCGCGGCGCAGGTCCGATATCGCCTCGTCCCAGCGCTGTCCGAGCAGCAGGCGCGCCTCGATGGCGCTGCGCTGCTGCCAGGCGTTCTGGGTCAGGCGGTCCAGTCCGACGGCAGCGCCGGTCATCGAATTGCCCGCCAGCATGCCGAACAGGGGAATGGCGTACTGCGGCTGGTACCAGGGTTCCGGCCTGACCAGCACCAGCAACGCCAGCAGAATGATCGCCAGACTGGGCACGGCCAACGCCAGTGTGCCGATGCCGTAGCCCCAGCCACCGCGGAAACGACGCTGCTGACGCGCCATGACCTCGCGCCCGGCAACCAGGATCATGAACCCCGCCCCCAGAGCGATCCAACCGAGGTTGGCGTTGTCGAACAACACCTTCAGCACCAGCCCGACCAGCCATAGCTGCAGGGTGGTACGCAGCGCGGCGATCAGCAAGGTACGCTCCAGACCCAGGCTCAGCCACAGGCTCAGGCCGGCCAATGCGAGTATCAGCACGGCGGCCAGCCCCAGATCGAACGGCGTCAGACTGATCAGGCCCATGCCTGCCCCTCCGTCTCCACGTCCGCGGGACTCAACCCGCCCTTTGCCAGCTCCAGACGTCGCCCGGCTACCCGCAAGGCCTGTTCGGGATCATGCGTGACCCACAGCACAGCACCGCCCTCACCACGAAACTTATCCACCAGTGTTTCGACCCGCCCGCGGCTGTCGGCATCCAGGTTGGCCGTGGGCTCGTCCAGCAACAGCACCCGCGGAGCGAGCGCGAGCGAGCGCAGCAACGCCAGGCGCTGGCGCTCGCCGCTCGAGCAACGCGCCACTTCCCAGTCCAAAGCCTCCGCAGGCAGCCCCAGCTCGGGCAGATCGGGCTCGGCGCCATGCGAAAAGTGCTCGACAACCCGCTCCGCCCACCAGGCCGGCTCCGCGGGCACCAGAGCCAGCGCCCTGCGCCAGGCGGAGGGCGTGAAGCCTGCGCGCGATTCACCGTCGAGCAGCACCTCTCCGGCATTCGGGTCGAGATCCACGATGGCGCGCAGCAGAACGCTCTTGCCGCTGCCGGAAGGGCCGGTCAACGCGACGCACTCGCCGGCGGCAAGGCTCAGGCTTACGTCGCGAAACACGCTGCCGCTCAGCCCCCGCACCTCGAGGCGCGATGAAGACTTCTCGATAGGGGAATCCATAGCACTCATTATCCAGCAAACCGGGCGTTTTGCGTATTTCTCCCGCCGAACGAAAGACGGGGACGCCCGAAGGCGCCCCCGTCGTCGGCTTGCAGTCTAGCGTAGTGCTTATTCGTAGAGCTGCTCGCCGTGCTGGGTGATGTCCAGCCCCTGCGACTCGTCTTCCTCCGACGCGCGCAGACCCATGATGACGTCCAGCACCTTCAGGATGATGAAGGTGACCACCGCATCGTAGACGATGGTGAAGAGCACGCCCTTGAGCTGAATGAAGAACTGCGCGCCGATGCTGCCGTGCGCCATATCGCTCAGGCCTGCGCCGCCGAACATGGCGGCTGAGAAGATGCCGGTGAGCAGCGCGCCGACGATACCGCCGATGGCGTGCACGCCGAAGGCGTCCAGCGAGTCGTCGTAGCCGAGCATTTTCTTCATGTAGACCGAGGTCCAGAAGCAGATCACGCCGGCAGCGATGCCGATCACGATCGCGCCCATCGGGCCGACGAAACCGGAAGCCGGGGTGATTGCGACCAGACCGGCGACCGCGCCCGAACTCATGCCCAGCAGGGTCGGCTTACCACGCGCGGCCCACTCGGCGAACATCCACGCCAGCGCGGCGATGCCGGTGGCGATCTGGGTCACGGCCATGGCCATGCCCGCGGTACCGTCGGCAGCCAGCTCGGAACCGGCGTTGAAGCCGAACCAACCCACCCACAGCAGGGCGGCACCGGTCATGGTGTAGACCAGATTCACCGGCGGCATGGGCTGCGTACCGTAGCCCTTGCGCTTGCCGAGCACCAGCGCCGCGACCAGACCGGCCACACCGGCGTTGATGTGCACCACGGTACCGCCCGCGAAGTCCTGCACACCGTCGCTGCCCAGCCAGCCGCCGCCCCAGACCATGTGCGCGATCGGGGAGTAGACCAGCAGCGACCACAGGCCCAGGAACCACAGCAGCGCGGAGAACTTCATGCGCTCGACGATGGAGCCGATGATCAGCGCCGGCGTGATGATGGCAAAGGTCATCTGGAAGGTCATGAAGACCGTTTCCGGAATCGAGCCGCTCATCGAATCGTAGCCCATGCCCTTGAGGAACACGGCGCTGAGGTCGCCCACGAACTTGCCGTCGCCCTTGAAGGCCAGCGAATAGCCCGCGATCGTCCAGATTGCGGTAATCAGGCAGGTCACGGCGAAGGTGGCCGCGGCCACCGACAGCAGGTTCTTGCGGCGAACCATGCCACCGTAGAACAGCGCCACACCGGGGATGGTCATGAGCAGGACCAGCGCGGTGGAAGTCAGCATCCACGCGGTATTGCCGGAATCAAGCTTGGGCGTATCCGCCATCGCAATCGAGGGAAGGAGCCACAGACCGAGCAGGGATAGCGCCCCGCCGGCCGAGGCAATCGTACGTTTGAAATTCATCGCATGTTTCCTCGGGTTTGAATTATCGAAGTACGGATCAAAGAGCATCGACGCCGGATTCGCCGGTGCGGATGCGGATCGCCTGCTCCAAGGGCATCACAAAGATCTTGCCGTCGCCGATCTTACCGGTGCTGGCGGCCTTGCTGATCGCATCGATGGCCTGGTCGATTAGCGCATCGTCCAGCGCGACCTCGATCTTCACCTTGGGCAGGAAGTCGACGACGTACTCCGCCCCCCTGTAGAGTTCCGTATGGCCTTTCTGCCGACCGAAGCCCTTGACCTCGGTCACCGTGATGCCCTGCACTCCGATTTCCGAAAGACCCTCGCGGACCTCGTCGAGCTTGAAGGGCTTGATGATGGCGATAAGCAACTTCATGCCTGCGTGCCTCCTGTTTTCATGACCGTTCCCCTATGGTTCAAGGTATCCGCGCACCCTGCGTGGCGTATGGCACCCCGTAGCAGAACCCATGCCATTCAAATATTTTTCTTTTATATCAATGCAATAACAGCAACATCCTTGGTTTCCATCGCCCCCACCAGCAGGTATATGCACAAAAATGGTGCAAATCGCACGAAATAGGCGCACCGCCGGCGGACGCTTTGACGCGGCTCAATCGTTGCGACATAAGCGCTTGATCCGGGAAGCCCGATAGGCTCAAATCACCCGAATATCAGGAGGACACCCAATGCTGGAACCCAAAACCCTCGACGACCTGGCCGCCAAGCTGAACGACGCGGTTCCCGAATCGCTGCGCACGGCCCAACACGATCTTGAAAAAACCGTGCGCGCCGGCCTGCAGGGCGCGATGCAGCGCCTCGACATCGTCAGCCGCGACGAGTTCGAGGTGCAGAGCATGCTGCTGGCCCGCACGCGGGAGAAACTCGACGCCATGGAGGAGCGCGTGCGTGCCCTGGAGGCACAGCTGGGCATCGGCGGCACGAACGAAACGGAAGTGCCCGACGACGTGCACGCAGAAGACTGACGCGCCGGGATGTCACTCGCCCGGGTCTACACCCGCGCACAACTCGGCATAGACGCACCCGAAGTCTGCGTCGAAGTCCATCTGGGCAACGGACTACCGAGCCTAGCCATCGTCGGCCTCCCGGAGGCCGCCGTGCGCGAAAGCAAGGATCGCGTGCGAGCCGCCTTGGTCAACAGCCACTACGAATTCCCGGCACGACGCATCACCGTCAACCTGGCCCCCGCAGATCTGCCCAAGGAAGGCGGCCGCTACGACTTGCCTATTGCCTTGGGCATCCTCGCCGCCTCGGGACAACTTCCCGCCGATGGCCTGGAAGACGCCGAATTTCTCGGTGAACTCGCGCTGAGTGGAGAGCTACGAGGCGTACGCGGCGTCCTGCCCGCAGCCATCGCCACCCGCGCACGCGGGCGGGAATTCGTCATACCCACGGCCAATGCCGGTGAAGCCGCGCTGCTCAACGACCTCACCACCCGACCCGCCGATCATCTGCTGGCGGTCTGTCGCCACTTGGCCGGACAAGACCCGCTTCCCATCTATACGGACAAACCCGTCAGCAGTGAAAAATCCCTCGACGTCGACCTGAGCGATGTGCGCGGTCAACATCAAGCCCGCCGCGCGCTCGAAATCGCCGCCGCAGGGGGGCACAACATCCTGATGATCGGGCCACCGGGCACCGGGAAAACCATGCTTGCCAACCGCTTGGCGACCATCCTGCCCCCCATGAGCGAGGCCGAAGCGCTGGAAACCGCCGTCGTCGCCTCCATCAGCGAGCAGGGACTGCGCCTCGACGATTGGAGTCGCCGTCCGTTTCGTGCGCCTCACCATACGGCCTCGGGCGTGGCGCTCGTCGGAGGAGGCTCCCAACCGAAGCCGGGGGAGATATCGCTGGCGCATAACGGCGTGCTGTTTCTCGACGAGTTGACGGAGTTCGACCGCCATGTGCTCGAGGTGCTGCGCGAGCCCATGGAAACCGGGCACATCACCATCTCCCGAGCCGCGCGCCAGGCCGACTTTCCGGCCCGCTTTCAGCTGGTCGCAGCGATGAATCCCTGCCCGCAAGGCTACGCCTGCGATCTCGGCGCCAACTGTATCTGCACGCCGGAACAGCGAAACCGCCATCGCAGCCGCATCTCCGCTCCCCTGCTCGATCGCATCGACCTGCAGATCGAAGTGCCGCAGCTGCCCCATGACGTCCTCCGCAGCGACGCACCACGCGGGGAAACGAGCGCCGAGGTGCGAGCTCGTGTCGTCGTCGCACGCGAGCGCCAACTCGCTCGCCAGGATCGAACCAACGCTCAGCTCAGCGCTCGCGAGGTCGACCGCCATTGTTCCTTAGCCGACGCCGAACGTTCACTGCTAGAGCAGGCCATGCAGCGCTTTCACTTGTCCGCGCGCGCCTATCACCGCATCCTGAAAGTCTCGCGCAGCATCGCAGACCTGCAGGACAGCCCGCACATCGAGGGACCGCATCTCGCCGAAGCGCTGGGCTACCGCGCGATGGATCGCTGGAACGGCGCGCAACAGGGCTGAGCCGAGCTGCTCCGCAGCCGGCTCAGTGCACCCCCGGCGCTCCAGCCGCAACCGGCAGCGCCTCGCCTGACCCGGCCAGGGCGGTGCGCGCCGTTCGGCTCCCGACACTCTCCCACAACTCCCAATGCTCCAGCGGCGTCAACGCCTCAAGTGCGTGGCTGCCGCGCAAGGCATGCAGCACGTCCATCAACATCACGAACGCCGCGGTCAGCTGCCGGTAGAGTTCCCCTGCGGACTGCGCCAGACGAGCGGCCAGCTCGCCGTAGGCCCCACGCCCGAGATCGACAAAGTACGCCGTCGACACGCGCCGCCGGCGCGCCAGCCCGGGGAACAATCCCGCCAGGATCAGACACTGATCGCCCACGTCGCGCAGGCGCTCCTCGCGGACGCGACCTGTCAGCTGCATGCCCTCGAGATATTCACGCGCCATGATGGTGCGCAGAATCTCCGGCCGGTGCGTGAAACGCATCAGCACCATAAGCAGATAGGCCTCCAACACATCGTCCAGCGGCCGTCCGGCGGCACCGGAGGCTTCGCGCAACGCACGGTGCCAAAGCGCCTGCGCGGTGGGTTCCAGAATCAGCTTGCTCATCGCGGAGTTCTCCTATGTACGGGGACTCTCCCGAAACTCATAGCACGACCCGTGCCCATCCGCCGCGCGCGTAGAGACCGGGCGGCGCTGCGGGTTATACTGCCGCGCTTACGATTTCGCACATCTTCGCCAGCCAAGGCTAATGACCCAATACGACGTCTCCACCTTCCAGAACCTCATCCGCACGCTGCAGGACTACTGGAGCGAACAGGGCTGCGTGCTCCTGCAGCCCTACGACATGGAAATGGGTGCCGGCACCTTCCATGCGGCCACTTTCCTGCGCTCCATCGGCCCGGAGCCCTGGCGCGCAGCCTACGTGCAACCCTCGCGCCGCCCCACCGACGGGCGCTACGGCGAGAACCCCAACCGCCTGCAGCACTACTACCAGTTCCAGGTGGCGCTCAAGCCGTCGCCGGACGACATCCAGGACCTCTACCTCGGCTCGCTGCGCGCCATGGGACTCGACCCGCTGGTGCACGACATCCGCTTCGTCGAGGACAACTGGGAGTCGCCCACGCTGGGCGCCTGGGGGCTGGGCTGGGAAGTCTGGCTCAACGGCATGGAAGTCACCCAGTTCACCTATTTCCAGCAGGTCGGCGGCCTCGACTGCCGTCCGGTGACCGGCGAGATCGCCTACGGCCTGGAACGCATCGCCATGTATCTGCAGGGCGTGGAGAGCATCTACGATCTGGTCTGGGCGCGCGGCCCGCAGGGCACCGTGACCTATGGCGACGTGTTCCACCAGAACGAAGTCGAACAGTCGCGCTACAACTTCGAGCACGCCAACATCGAAAAACTGTTCGGCTGGTTCGACACCTGCGAGGCGGAGAGCCTGCGCCTGATCGAGGCCGACCTGCCGCTGCCAGCCTACGAACAGATGCTCAAGGCGTCTCACACCTTCAACCTGCTCGACGCACGCCAAGCGATCTCCGTGACCGAGCGCCAGCGCTACATTCTGCGTGTGCGCACTCTGGCGCGCGCCATCGCCGAGGGCTACTACGCTTCACGAGAGCGCCTTGGATTCCCGATGCTCGAAAATTCCCCGGAGGTAGCCCATGGCTGAGCCACGCGCTGACCTGCTGATTGAACTCGGTACCGAAGAACTGCCACCCGGTTCGCTGAGCACCCTGGCCGACACCCTGGCCGAGGAGATCGCCAACCGCCTGGATACCGCCGGTGTGGGCGGCAGCACCCGCCGCGTCTTCGCGACGCCGCGACGCCTCGCCGTACACATCAAGGACGTGCCCCTCACTCAACCGGACCGCAGCATCGAGCGACGCGGTCCAGCGCTGACCGCCGCCTTCGATGCCGAGGGCCAGCCGACCAAGGCCGCGCAAGGCTTCGCGCGTTCGGTCGGACTCGAGGTGGACGCCCTGGAGCGCCTGGAAACCGACAAGGGCGCCTGGCTGTGTGCCTATATCCACGAGCCCGGCCGTAGCACTGCCGAACTAGTCCCGGAAATTCTCGAGGCCGCACTGGGCAAGCTGCCCATCGCCAAGCGCATGCGCTGGGGCGCTGGCGACGCCGAATTCGTGCGCCCGGTGCACTGGATCGTGCTATTGCTCGGCGAGACGCTCATCGAAGCCGAGATCCTTGGCGTGAAGAGCGGCCGCGAGACGCGCGGCCACCGCGCGCATCATCCGGCACCGCTGCACGTCGCGGATCCAGCCGCCTATGCCCCGCTGCTGGAGACTGAGGGCCACGTGCTGCCCGACTTCGGTGAGCGCCGCGCGGCAATCAAGGCGCAGGTCGAGGCGCTGGCCTCCGAACTCGGCGGCCGCGCTATGCTCGACGAGCACCTGCTCGATGAGGTCGCCGCCCTGGTCGAATGGCCGGTCGCCATCGCCGGCGGCTTCGAGGAACGCTTCCTCGACGTACCGCACGAGGCGCTGATTACCACCATGATGGACAACCAGCGCTACTTCCCGGTGCTGGATGCCGGCGGCCGCCTGATGGCGCACTTCATCACCATCGCCAACCTCGAAAGCCGCGACCCGGCCCAGGTACGCGAAGGCAACGAGCGCGTCATCCGCCCGCGCCTGCACGACGCCGAATTCTTCTGGCAGCAGGACCGTCGACAGCCGCTGGCCAACCGCCGCGACGCACTGCGCGGCATGGTGTTCCAGAAGCAGCTCGGCACGCTGTTCGACAAGAGCGAACGGCTCGCAAACCTGGCCGCCGCCATCGCCGAACGCCTAGGCGCCGATCCGGACCATGGCCGGCGCGCCGGCGAACTGGCCAAGTGCGACCTGGTCACCACCATGGTGTTCGAGTTCACCGAACTACAGGGTACGATGGGCCGCCACTACGCCCGCCACGACGGCGAACCGCAGGCGGTAGCACAGGCCATCGAGGACCAGTACCGCCCTGCACACGCCGGCGACAAACTGCCCGAGGGCATCATCGGCCAAGCCCTTGCGCTGGCGGACAAACTCGACACCCTGGTCGGCATCTTTGCCATCGGTCAGCGCCCCAGCGGCACCAAGGATCCCTTCGCGCTGCGCCGCGCCGCGCTCGGCGTGGTACGCATCCTTATCGAACGCGGCCTGGAACTGGATCTGCACGAGTTGCTGCGCCTCGCCGCGGCCGGGCTGAGCGAGCGCGTGGAAGCGGCCGCCAGCGCCGTCGACGAAGTGTTCGACTACGTCATGGAACGCCTGACCGCCTATTATGCCGAAAAGGGCATTCCGGCCGACGTGATCGACGCGGTACTGGCCTGCCGGCCGACCCGGCTAACCGATCTCGACCGCCGCGTACAGGCCGTACAACGCTTCCGTGCCCTCGCCGAAGCCCAAAGCCTGGCGGCGGCCAACAAGCGCATCCGCAACATCCTGCGCCAGGCCGGCGACGAGGTCGGCACACAAGTACGCGCCGACGAACTGCAGGAGGACAACGAACGCGAGCTGCTTGCCGCATTGGCCGAGGCCGAAGGCGAGGTCGAACCGCTGTTCGAGGACGGCCGCTACACCCCAGCGCTGATGCGGCTCGCCGCGCTGCGCGGGCCGGTCGACGCGTTCTTCGACACCACGCTTGTCATGGCCGAGGACGAAAACCTGAGGCGCAACCGGCTGGCCCTGCTGGCTAGGCTTTCGGCGCTGTTCCTGCGCACGGCCGATCTGTCGCGCCTGCAGCCATGAAACTCATCATTCTCGACCGCGACGGCGTCATCAACGAGGACTCCGACGCCTACGTGAAATCGCCGGAGGAATGGCTGCCGATTCCCGGCAGCCTGGAAGCCATCGCGCGGCTGAACGAGGCCGGCTACTGCGTGGTGGTCGCCACCAATCAGTCCGGTATCGCGCGCGGCTTGTTCGACGTGGAAGCCCTAGCCGCCATGCACGAGAAGATGAACCGCCTGCTGGCCAGCCACGGCGGGCACATCGATGCCGTGTTCTTCTGCCCGCACGGCCCGGACGACGCCTGCGACTGCCGTAAGCCCAGCGCCGGACTGTTCATCGAGATCGCCCGCCGCTACGACGCCGATCTGACCGGCGTGCCCGCCGTGGGCGACAGTCTGCGCGACATCGAGGCCGCGCTGATGGTCGACGCCCAGCCCATGCTGGTACGTACCGGCAAGGGCGAACGCACCCTTGCCTCCGGCAAGCTGCCCGAAGACGTACCGGTGTTCGAGGATCTGGCCCAAGTCGCCGCCACGCTCGTTTCAGAGGAGTTCGCATGAACCGCCTGCGTGCCTACCTGTGGGTCGCGATAGCCACCATCACGATGGTCCCCTTCGCCCTGCTCTCGCTGGTGATCGGCCCACTGCCTTATTCCCAGCGCTACTTCATCATTTCGAGCTGGACGAAATTCGTGCTCTGGACGCTGCGCCTGATCTGCGGCGTGCGCATGGAGATCGAAGGCGCCGAGAACATTCCGCAGCAGGCCGCGGTAGTGCTCTCCAAACACCAATCCGCCTGGGAAACCTTCGCCTTCCAGGCGATCTTCCCGCCGCAGGTTTGGGTGCTCAAGCGAGAACTGCTGCGTCTGCCATTGTTCGGCTGGGGCCTGAAAGCGCTCGAGCCGGTCGCCATCGACCGCTCCAAGAACCTCCAGGCCGGCACGCAGCTGCTGGAGCAGGGTTCCGACCGGCTGACCCGCGGCATCTGGGTGGTTATCTTCCCCGAGGGTACGCGCACGGCCATCGGCGAACACAAGCGCTTCAAGGCCGGCGGCGCACGCCTCGCCGCGCACACCGGCGCACCGGTGGTGCCGGTGGCGCACAACGCCGGCCTGGTATGGCCGCGGCGCGGCCTGCCAACACGACCCGGCGTAGTGACGGTCTCCATCGGTCCGGTCATCGACAGCCGTGGACGCAAAGCCGAAGACATCAATGCCGAAGCCGAGACCTGGATCAAAGCGCGTACCCGCGAACTGGAGGCCATGGCAAGCGGAGCGAGGAACTGATGCTGGACGAACTCGCCGTTCTACGCGATCGCAGCATTTACCGCATTGCGGATATCCTGCCCCCCGCGGTCTACTACATCGCTGACCACAAGGCCGAAGGTGTGCTGATCAACACACCGCCGTTCGACGATGCGCTGCTGCAGGAGTTGCAGGCCATTGCGCCACTACGCTACATCTTCCTGCCCAGCCGGCATGGTGCGCGCGAACTGGACCGCTGGCGCGAAGCCAGCGGTGCCGAAAGCCTGGCCAGCGAACCCGAGGCGCCGTCCATCGACGGCACGATCGACCTGACGCTGGACAGTAAGCGTAACCGCCTCACCCGCACCATCGACTTCCTGCCCATGTCCGGGGTCACCGAAGGCACCTGCGCGATGCGTCTGAAGAACAAGCCGGGTGCGCTGTTCTTCGGTCCGGCGCTGGAACCCGGCGCCGACGGCTGGCCCACACTGGTTCCACACACCGGCGACTATTCCGCGGAAAACCGACTGTTCGGCTCGCTCGGCGTGCAAGACCTGATCTTCGACTACGCCTTTACGGACATATTCGTTCCCGGACAGACGCGCTTCGGCCCCGGCGCCGGCGTAGCGGTAAAACAAGCGCTGGAGCGTGCGCTGGACGAATAGTTTCTGACCGGCACAACACCGAACCGGGAACAGGGGGTTCACTGCCGCCAACAGCCCCGGGCACGGCAAGCTGCAAATCATCCGAATCACAACCGGCATGGACGGCATTCGCCAGCACACGCAAAGCGTGTCCGGCACCATCGACAACTTGTCCGTTGAAATCCTCAAGCACGACGTCGGACAACATCATCGAACGTGTGTCCCGCACCGCCGAACTGTTCGGTCAACTGAATGAACATTCGAAGAGCATCGAAAATATCGTTGCGACAATAGGCGCCATAGCAGGGTAGACCAATCTTCTGGCACTCAACGCGGCAGTCGAGGCCGCGCGGGCCGGCGAGCAGGGCCGCCGCTTCGCCGTCGTCGCCGACGAAGTGCGACAGCTCGCTGCACGCACCAGTCAATCCGCTGCGGAGATAAACAGCGTAGTCCGCGAGAACCATCAACAACTAACGTCCACGGCGAACGACAGCATGGCATCGGCCAGCGATAGTCCCGAACAAGGCCGGCAACAGATCTCCCGGGTCTCCGGCCTGATGAGAAACACCCACGAGAACGCATGAACAGTCCGGATTTTCCTAAGCCGGCAACCGTTTTTTACACCTTCAGTGACCGGATCAGGGAAACCCGGACTGTTCATTAGCGACCGCTTAAGCTATGCTGCGCGCCTTGCGGCATCATCCGGTCGATGCCTCCCACCTCGCGGTTGTTCCATACCGCACAGGTCGTTCCATACCATTTACCGTCATGCGCCTGACCGGCCCCAGCAACGGGTGAGGCCGACCCCAGGAGTTTCAATGTCATTTCATGAACTCGGCCTGAGTGCCGAACTGCTGCGTGCTGTCGAAGCGCTCGGCTATACCCAGCCCACGCCCATTCAGCAGCAGGCCATTCCAGCCGTGCTCGCCGGACACGACGTGCTGGCCGGCGCCCAGACCGGCACCGGCAAAACCGCGGCTTTCGTGCTGCCCACCCTGCAGCGCCTCAATCAGAACCCCACCGGGAAACGCGCCCCGCGCGCACTGGTGCTCACCCCGACCCGCGAACTCGCCGCGCAGATCGGCGAGGACGTGCAGAACCTCGGTCGTCATCTGCCGCTCAAGCACACGGTGATTTTCGGAGGCGTCGGCATCAATCCGCAAATCGACCGCCTGCGCCGCGGTATCGACCTCCTCGTCGCCACCCCAGGCCGCCTACTCGACCATGCTGGCCAGAAGACCGTCGACCTGTCGCAGGTCGAGGTGCTCGTGCTCGACGAGGCCGACCGCATGCTCGACATGGGTTTCATCCACGACATCAAGCGTGTGCTCGCCTTGCTGCCGAAGCAGCGCCAGAACTTGCTTTTCTCGGCCACTTACTCGGATGACATCCGACGCCTTGCCGACGGCCTGCTGCGCGATCCGGTGCAGGTCGAGGTTGCGCGGCGCAACACCGCCGCGGAAACCGTGGAGCAGCGCATCTACCCGGTGGACAAACCGCGCAAGCGTGAACTGCTCTCCCACCTCATCCACAACGGCGGTTGGGAACAGGTGCTGGTCTTCACCCGCACCAAGCACGGCGCCAATCGCTTGGCCGAGCAGCTCGACCGCGACGGCCTGACCGCAGCGGCGATTCACGGCAACAAGAGCCAGGGTGCGCGGACCCGCGCGCTGGAAGGCTTCAAGAACGGAAACGTACGCGTACTGGTAGCGACCGACATCGCGGCCCGCGGCATCGACATCGACCGCCTGCCGCACGTAGTAAACTACGAGCTGCCCAACGTGGCCGAGGATTACGTGCACCGCATCGGACGCACCGGCCGCGCCGGCGCACAAGGCGCGGCGGTTTCGCTGGTCTGCGCGGAGGAACACAGCCTGCTCACTGGCATCCAGCGCTTGCTTAAGCGCGAACTGCCGCGCGAAACACTGCCCGGTTTCGAGCCCAGCGAGACGGCGGCGACGGCACCGCCGCCCCAGCGCCAGAAGCCATCCTCGCGTCGTTCGCGGGGCCTCGGCGGTGCCCCGGGCAGGCGCTCCGGCGCACGCAACCGGCGCGCATAGTACGCCACAACGAAAACGGGCCGCATCGCGGCCCGTTTTCGTTACGACCATCGGTTGTCAGCGCAGAATCTCAGTTCTTCTTGCTGCGCCCCAGCACCACACCGAGGAACAGTCCCAGCAGCAGCATGCTCAGGGTAAAAACCACGCCGAAGGTCCAGGAGTGCTGGCTGGCGACACCGGATATCCAATGCTCCATCTGCACCTCGTCGACGCTGATCTTGCGATGCTGGGTGGCGACCACCTGGCCGTTGCGCACCAGATAGATGTCGACGTCGTATTCGCCTAGCGGCAACTGCGCCGGCAGTTTAATGGCGGTCGAATACAGACGTCCACCGAGAATCTCGACCGCTTTTGGATCTGCCACGTAGTAGCCGCGCGCCTGTTTGAGCCGCAGTACCGCGTCCTTCAACGTCTGTCCTGCAGCGGCGTTTCCGGCCGCAGGCGTCGTCTGCATTTTCTTCAGGGCATCGGTCAGATCGAGGCCATGAGCGGCACGCACAGAGACCGGCAACATGCCGTCGATCGGCGCCGATGACAGCAGGTAGTAGAGTCCGGGAACCTGCTTGATCTCGTGCTTGCCCTGGCTCAGCCAGAACGGCCCCGCCCGCCCCTTCTTCTCCAGCGCGACGGACTGGTCGGGCGAACGAACCTTGACGACGATCTGTCCGGGCACGGACATCGCACCGAAAAGCGTGATCTGATCGCCCGTATAGCGTGCGGAAATGTCGACATGATCGCGAGTCAGTTCGGTGACCAGATCCCCGCTCTGCGCCCAGGCGAGAACCGGCATGAGAAACACTAGCGAGAGCAGCAGTCTTTTCATCGTGCGGGCACCAGGCTGTACAGGTCTTCGGGCTTGATCAGAATGCCGAACAGCATCTTCACCGCCACCGCCACCACCACCAGGGCCAGAATCAGGCGTAGCTGCTCGCCGGGCAGGCGCGCACCGAGCTTGGTGCCCCACTGCGTGCCCAGCGCCGAGCCCAGCACCAGCACCAGCGCCAGGAAAGGATCGACCGCGTGGTTCACGCCGGCCTGCAGAATGCTCACCTCCGCCGTGGTGAACAGCAGCTGGAACAGCGAGGTTCCGACCACCACCTTGGTCGGCATGCGCAGCAGATAGATCATCACCGGCACCATGATGAAACCGCCGCCGACACCCATCAGCGAGGTGAGAATGCCCACGCCGAAGCCGATCACCACCGGCACGATGAGCGACAGACGCAACCCGGAGACCGGAAATTCCATCTGCAGCGGCAGGCGCGCCACCCACCCTCCGCCTTCGCCCTTGACGTCCTTTTTCTGTTTCTTGCCGGCGCCGCGCAGCGCGTTGAGCGACTCGATCAACATGCTGATGCCGACAAAGCCGAGCAGGCCGACGTAGAGGAAGGTGACGATGGTGCCGAAATGCCCACCGGCCTCCAGCACCTTGGCGATGTGTACGCCGACCGCGCCGCCACTCCAGCTGCCGATCAGCAGCACGAAAGCCATGCGGATATCGACGTTGCCGAGACGCCAGTGCGCATAGCTGCCGCTGGCGGAGGTGCCGACGATCTGGGCCGCGCCGGTGGCCACGGCGACCAGCGGCGGCACGCCAACGAAAATCAGCAGCGGAGTGATGAGAAAGCCGCCGCCGACCCCGACCAACCCGGAGAGGAAACCGACCACGCCGCCGAACACAATGATCAGCAGCAGGTTGATATCCATGTGGGCAATGGGCAGAAAGATATCCATGACGCTGATTGGCCTCTCGCGATCAGGTGGCGGAGCGGAGTTGGTCGATGGCCTCGCAGATCTGCGAGGAGGCCACGTCCGGCGGCACGCACATCACCGGTACCGACAGATGGCCCGCCAGATGTGCGGCGATATGTCCGGTACGCGGATTGAGCAGGCGGGCGTGATGCTCGCCGTCGAGACCATGGCGACCGACGATCACCATCATGACGCCCGGCTCGCGTGCCGCGACCTGCGGTATGACGTCATCCGGCAGGCCGGACTCAATGAAGATTTCCGGGGTCATGCCGCAGACGAGCTGCACACGTTGTGCGACGTCCGCCAGCGTTTTTTCGGCTTCTTCGCGCACGTCCTCGGCCATGCGATTGTGCAATCCGCCCCAGTACCCCAGGACAGGCTCGTCGAGAACATGGACCAGGCCCAAGCGGGCGCCGATCAACGAAGCCATGCGCGCGGCGACGCCGACGGCCAGCAGGGAATTCTGGGAACCGTCCACGCCCGCGAGAATCAGGCCATTTTCCATTGCGGTCGACTGAGTAGTTATAGATGCGGGTCGACTGTTGCGACCCAGAGAGCGCGGCTAGCTTAGTGGAAATTGCGCTCGGCAGCAAAATTTCCAAGCTAATCATGGCATAAGGTCTTGTAATAGAGACTTGACCACATAGCCGGCCAGGGTGAAGCCGAACAGCGCGGGGAGATAGCTGATGGTGCCGTTTACCGCCCGCGGACGGCCCGGAACGTCTCCGCCGACCGGCTGATGCGGCAGCCCCTTGACCGCCTCCTCGTCCGAATAGACGACCGGATAATTCAACTGGCCGCCGAGCCGCTTGAGCGTCTTGCGCATCTCGCGCGCCAGACCGCAGCGGGAGGTCTGATTGAGCTTGGCCACGTGGATACGGGTCGGATCCAGGCGCCCGCCCGCCCCCATGCTGGAGATGACCGGCCGGCCCGCCTGCTGCGCCGCCAGCACCAGCGCCGCCTTGCAGGCGATCGAATCGATGCAGTCGAGCACGTAGTCGTAAGGCTGCTCGGCCATCAGCTCCGGCGCATCCTCCGGGCGCAGGAAGCGGCTGCGCAGATCGAGTTCCGCCGCCGGATTGATGTCGCGCACGCGCTCGGCCATGACCTGCGTCTTGCCGCGTCCGACGCTCGAGTGCAGGGCGACGATCTGGCGGTTGAGATTGGATGGCGCGACGACGTCGTGGTCGAGCAGGGTCATGTGCCCAACTCCGGCCCGCGCCAGCGCCTCGGCCGCGGCACCGCCGACGCCGCCGAGGCCGGCCACCAGCACTCGCGCGGCGCGCAGGCGTTCGAGCCCGGCCGTGCCGACGAGAATGGCGGTGCGTTCCTGCGCCGGATCGACGCTATTCGGTTCCTTGTCCATGGGCGCGCGAGTATAGGGTATTTTCACACCGGCGGCAGGCCGAACAGCGCGCGTGCATTCTGCGTTGTGGCGCGGCCTACCGCCTCGGGCATCTCGCCGCGCAAATCCGCCAGCGTCTCCAGCACCTCGACGATGAAAGCCGGTTCGTTGCGCCGGCCGCGCTGCGCCAGCCCCGGCTGGTCGGGCGCATCGGTCTCCAGCACGATCGCCTCGATCGGCAACCGTGCGGCAACGCTGCGCAGGCGCTGCGCCCGCGGATAGGTCAGCGGACCGCCCAGCCCGACCCTGAAACCAAGCTGGAACAGGCGCTGGGCCTGCTGCAGGCTGCCGGAGAAACTGTGCACCACCCCGCGCAGCCCCGGATAACGCCGTATGTACTTGAGCACCTCGTCGACGGCACGCCGGGCGTGCAGGATGACCGGCAGGTCGAAATCGCGCGCCAATCGCAGTTGGGCGACGAAGTATTCGAGCTGCGCTTGCCGATCCAGGTCCTCGACGTAGAAATCCAGGCCGCATTCGCCGACCGCCGCCGGCCGCTCCCGCTCCAGCCATTGCTCGAGTTCGGCCAGATGCTCCGGAAGATGCTCCGGCAGCAGCATCGGATGCAGACCATACGCGGCATGCAGGCCGTCGCAACCGGCCGCGACCTCGCGCAAACGCGGCCAATAGCGCGCACTGACCGCCGGCAGCACGACCGCGCGCACGCCGGCGGCGGCGGCACGCTCGAGCACTGCCGGCCGGTCCACCGCGAAGGCCGCGTCGTCCAGGTGACAGTGCGAGTCGATGAGTGGAATTTGCACTTTCGAGAACCGGCCTGCGCCATGTCACGGAGCCCGCTCCATGCGGAGCGCCGCCCCTGAGTCGAGGGATACATCGCAACACACCCGCATGTGCATGCAGCGCATCGCAAATCCACGATACCGAACGTCCGGTCCCGTTGCCAGGGCATATATCGGCCGTTTAAGCGTCTACCTCCGGGAGCCCATAATCCTGTCGCGTCCATGACGGAGTCTAAAGCCGCACCGGGCGCGGCCGATAGTTACATATACGTGAATCGCTAAAACGAAGCTCGAATAACAGGCCGCGCGCCACGAGGAACCGATGTTCAAACGGCTGTTCGATGTAAAGATAAAACACCGGATATGGGGCGGCTTCACCGTCCTGCCGCCGACGAAGTCGCACGCCATGCCGCGGAAGCGGCCGCCGCGGCAGGCAATGCCGACGAGGCCTCCGACAGCGGCCGGCAACTGGTTGGCCAGACTACCGAAACCGTCGAACGCCTGGCCGGCGAGGTCAGCGCCGCGAGCGAGATGATGGATCGCCTGGGTCAGGACAGTGAGCGAATAGGCAAGATACTCGACGTCATCCGGAGTATCGCCGAACAGACCAATCTGCTCGCCTTGAATGCAGCGATCGAAGCGGCGCGGGCAGGCGAACAGGGTCGCGGCTTTGCCGTAGTCGCAGACGAGGTACGCGGTCTGTCAGCCCGCACACAGGAGGCGACGGGCCAGATCCACGGCATGATCGAGAACCTGCAGAACGGCGCGCGGGAGGTGACCGAAGCCATCGGCAAGAGTGCCCGGGAAGCGCAAGACGTGGTCGAACAAGCGGGCCAGGCGCGCAGCTCGCTGGGCCGCATCACCGCAGCGGTCGCCACCATCAGCGACATGAACAATCAGATCGCCACCGCCACCGCCACCGCCACCGCCGCCACCGAACAGAGCAGTGTAGCCGAGGAGATCAATCGCAACATCGCCGCCATTAACCAGGTAGCCGACAAGACTGCCGCCGGCACGCAGCAACTCGAATCCGCGAGCCGCCAACTGGATGAGTTGGCCGCACGGCTACGCGAACTGATTGGACATTTCCGGATCGCGTGAGCAGCGACCAGCGCTCAACCCTGCTTGTCCAGCTCCCCGCCGAGCCAGCGCCGGTTCAGTACGCCGATCCACAGGGTTTCCAGAATCACCGAGACCAGGATGGTGATCACCGTCACCGCGAGAATGGATTCGCCCCAGCCTATCATCTGCTGGTCGTGATAGGTCAAACCCAGCGCCAGCGGCAAGCCGGCCAGCGCCGAGGCCACCACGCCGCGCGGGCCTTCCAGCGCCATGAAACCGTACTGGCGCAGGGACCAGCGGCGCAGCGGCAGGATGCTCAGCGTGGCGATCGGGCGCGCAACGAACACCACGACCAGCGCCACCGCGATGCCCACCCACAGCGAGGACCAGAGGTTCTGCAGGTCGATACCGGCACCGAGCAGAATGAAGATGACCACGGTGGCCAACGTGGCCAGCGTCTCATTGAAGTGGTGTTCGTGCGTGATCACGCGCGAGGCCCTCTCCACCCGGTCCTCGCGCGGGAAGAACAGCTCGTGGTTGCCGAGCACGAGCGCGATCACCGTGGCGACGAGATAGCCCGAAGCCTGCGCCCACTCGCCGATGGCGAAACCGCCGAAGGCCAGGGCAAAGGAGTAGACCTCCGGAAACGTCTCCAGATGGAACACATGGATGAGGCGGTAGCCGATCAGCCCCATGACCACTCCGATCACCACCGAGGCGAGCACTTCATAGAGGAAATACAGGATCGCCGCCGGCACCAGGGTCGTGAACTGGGCCACCCACTCGATCAGCTTGGCGTTGTCCGCCTGCGGCACCAGCAACGCGATGGCGAGCATGGTCAGGACGATGCCGAGGGGGTCGTTGAAAATCGATTCACTGACGATCACCGATCGCATGTCCTCGGGCACGGTGTGCTGCTTGAACAGCGGAATCAGCGTGGCCGGATCAGTGGCGCCGATGATGGCGCCGAACAGGAAACCGACCGCCAGCGGCACGTGCAGGAAATAGGAAAAGGCCAGCGCCGCGACCAGCACCGTGGCCAGCAGACCGACCGTATCCAGCACGCCGATGGTGGCGAAGTGTTTCTTCAGCAGCGTCCACTTCAGGTTGTGTCCCTCGGCGAACAGGATGATCACCAGCCCGAACACGCGCGCATAGTCGAACAACTGGTGCGCCTCGGTGCGGTCGACCAGGTTCAGCACCGGCCCCACGGCGATGCCCAGCAGGATCAGGATCGGTACATAGGAAATGCCGGTCTTTTCGCTGAACAGAAAGGTGATGACGCCGAGCGCCATGACGATGGCCAGGGTCAGTACGGCTAGGTCGACGGTGGACACTGCGAGTTCTCCTCAACTCAGTTTCTTCGAGCGCAAAAAGCGGGGCCCGCCACCCGGCGGGCCCCGCGCGCGCCCGTTTACGGGCAGGGATAGGGATGCTGCTCGTGGAGGCCCTCAATGGCTTCCAGCACCTCGTCGCTCAGCTGCACGTCGGCGCTGGCGATGTCCTCTTCGAGCTGCTCCAGCGTGGTCGCGCCGATAATGTTGCTGGTCAGGAACGGCCGCGAGTTGACGTATGCCAAGGCCAGTTGCGTCAGGCTCATATCGTGCGCCGCAGCGAGTTCAGCATACTGCGCGACGATGCCGTCGACGTACGGTGCGGAGTAGCGGCGGAAGCGCTCGAACAGCGTCACGCGCGCCCCGGCCGGTTTCTTGCCGCCGAGATACTTGCCGCTGAGCACGCCGAACGCCAGCGGTGAATAGGCCAGAAGGCCGACGCCCTCGCGATGTGCCACTTCGGCCAGGCCGACCTCGAAGCTGCGATTGAGCAGACTGTAGGGATTCTGGATGCTGACGATGCGCGGCAGGCCCTGCGTCTCGGCTAGACGCAGGTAGGTCATCACGCCCCATGGCGTTTCGTTCGACACGCCGATATGGCGAATCTTGCCCTGCTCCTGCAGGCGCGCCAGCGCGATCAGCGTCTCCTCGATGGAGGTGGCGTCCTCGCCGGCGTCATGTTCGTATCCCAGTTTGCCGAAGAAATTGGTGTTGCGGTCCGGCCAGTGCAACTGGTAGAGGTCGATGACATCGGTCTGCAGGCGCTTGAGGCTGTCGTTGACGGCCTGCTCGATGTGCACGGCCGTCAGCCGTGGGCCATCGCGCAGATAGTCCAGGTTGTTGCCGGGCCCAGCCGCTTTGCTAGCCAGCACGATCTCGTCGCGCCGACCGGTCTTCTTCAACCAACTGCCGATATACGACTCCGTACGGCCCTGGGTCTTCTCCCGCGGCGGCACTGGATACATCTCCGCGGTATCGACGAAATTGATGCCGGCGTCCAGTGCACGATCGAGCTGCGCATGGGCATCGGCTTCCGTGTTCTGTTCCCCGAAGGTCATGGTGCCGAGGCAGATCAGACTGACCGAAAGGCCGCTGTCGCCGAGGGGGCGGTGTTCCATGGAAACTCTCCTGTGGTGTGGATCGGCGCACAAAGCGCGCGCGAAAACGTGAATTATGGTCGCTCCGCGATCCCCCGGCCGGGCGTCCGTTAGAGAAACAGGGTCAGCACGCCAGTGTACCCGTAGAGACGGTTGGCGAAAATTTCCCCGTTGGCGAAGAAGCCCAGCAACGGAACGTCTCCGAGTTCCTCCCGGATCAGACACAACTCCTGCGACTCGTCGCCGAACTGCTGCCTCCCGCGACCCAGACAGGAAACGTAGACCGCTCCGCGCGGCGGCGTGGCGATGCGCTCCTGCAGGTCGCCCAGCATCCGCATGAGATCCACCCGGGCGGTGTTGCCGTCACGGCGACAGAACATCACCTCGGCGCCCTCCTCGGCATAATCGCCGATGGCGACCAACCCTTGGGCGGTATCGATGCCGACGAGATTGCGCACCAGATAGTCGCCTTCGTCGCTGCCGGACACCGGCAGACCGGCAAAGATATAGCCGGCGGCGCGGTTGAGATCCCGAGCGAGCACCTCGCCGATGTCCTGCTTGAACGCATCCAGCGCCGGCTGCCCGTCCAGCTCGACCAGCACGTTGCGGCGACTGCTGGTGATCTGCCGGCGCGGGCCGATCGGCGTGCAGCCCTGCGTATGCCCGACCGCCACCGCGATATCGGAAGCGAACAGCATGCCGGACACGCCGCCCTGCACCACCCGGTTCCCCGTCACCTGCAGATTTTCGCTCTGACTCGAGGTGATGCCGCCGACGGCGAACAGATTGGGCAGACGCTTGGCAAGATGGTCGAACAGCAGCGGCGTGGCCGGATTGCCGGGATCGCCATGCAGCAGACCGAGCAGCGCACCAGGGTGCCGGGCCAGCCATTCATGGTTGCTGCCCAGAAACGTTTCCACGCCGTCGCGCAATAGCGGTACCTCGCAGAGTGCTTCGGGCGGAAAGTCGCCGAGCATGACCGCCAGCGCGGGAGAATCGTAATACTCGTGGCCGGTCACGTTGAGGGCTATACCAACACTGCCGACCCAATGCTCGATGCCGGTACCGGTACGCAAACCTTGCAGGATTCGGTCGAGCTGCGGCGCCAGCGCGTCGCTCGCGTAGATGAAACCCAGCGTGGCATCGGGCTGGTCGCCGAGCTGGCGCAGCAGTTCGGCGACCAGCTCCTCGGCGTGAGTGCCGGTGGTATGGGCGAGAGCGAAGTGTTGCATTGGCAGGATGGGTCTGGTCGTTCGAACTGGCGCGCCAGTCTAACGCGAGTGGTGTTGGCTGGGGCAAGCTTTGGAATTTGAGGGCTAGCGAATTTTAGGGTGAGGTGGCCAGTATCCGCTGGCCATCGTGGCCGGTTTCCAGCTCGACTCGGTGGCAGGAATTTTGATCTTACGTGGTTGAAGGCGACGCACTTGCTGGCTTTTTCAGCTGATTTCGGGCGCGTCACCGATTCAGATCAAAATCACCTGTCGTTGATTCGCGCCCGAAACAAGCCTCAGGGCCAAAAACAGGAAAAGCTCCCACCGCATAACCAATGGAAACCACATACTCCGAATCGCGCAGGAAACCGGCCCCCACGATCAAACCAAACGGAAGCCCCCTCACATCCCCCCAAGCGAATCCAAAAAAGACTTCGCCTCGTTATCGGCCGGATCAATACCAAAGTCCGTCCGCAGGCTCCCTCCTTCGACCACCAGACGCGCGTGATAACGCTCCTCGATCTCGTCGAGCAGCCAGTAGATCTCACCCGGGTGCACGACCTCCCCGCCCCGGGTCAGATGGCGCACGTGCAGCACTTCGGGAGTGACCTTGACGATCAGCGGCAGAGGCAGCTCAAGCGGCAGCAGATGCCGCCGCACCAGCCATTCGACGGGTGTCGGGTCGGAACTCCCCGCCTGGCGGCTGTCGATGCGGAAATGCCCGCCACCACCCGGCCGTTTGAGCAATGCCTCCAGCCAGTCGGACGGAAAAACCGCATGAACGATCATGGGTGCGCCCGACATAGCGGGCGAGAAAACGGCTGAGCTGGGATCCGCGAGCGGTTGTCGGCATGGCGGCCTCTCAGGCGTGAAACGACGGACCTGCGGGACCGCGCCCAGGCAGGCCGGAGAAAGACCGCGGGATCTACCGACCCCGCGGCCACTGAGCGATCAGCAGCGCTGTTCGAGCATGCAGCGGATGATCGGCGTGAGAATGAGTTCCATGGCGAAACCCATCTTGCCGCCGGGCACCACCAGATCGTTGCGCCGCGACATGAAGGAGCCATGCAGCATCGACAGCAGATAGGGGAAGTCGACTTTGAACTTGTTCGGATCGCTGAACCGGATGATGACCAGACTTTCGTCGGCGGTCGGGATATCGCGCGCGATGAACGGATTGGAGGTGTCCACCAGAGGAACGCGCTGGAAGTTGATGTCCGAGCGCGAGAACTGCGGCGTGATATAGCGCACGTAGTCGGGCATGCGACGCAGCATGGTTTCCACCGTGGCTTCCGGCGCATAGCCGCGCTCGGCCTTGTCGCGATGGATCTTCTGGATCCACTCCAGGTTGACGATGGGCACCACGCCGATCAGCAGGTCGGTCTGACTGGCCACGTCGGCCTCGTCGGTGGCCACGCCGCCGTGCAGACCTTCGTAGAACAGCAGGTCGGTACCCTCGGCGATGTCTTCCCAGGGCGTGAATTCACCCGCCTTGAGGGTCGTTCCAAGCCGCGCGTTGTGTTCGGCTGCCTCTTCGGCGCTGTGTAGGTAGTAACGTTTCTTGCCGGTGCCCGTCTCGCCGTAGACCCGGAAGGTCTCCTCCAGCTTGTCGAACAGATTGGCCTCCGGGCCGAAATGGCTGAAATGGTTGTTGCCGGCATCGGCGGCATGCTGCATCGCAGTTTTCATCTCGGCGCGGTTGTAGCGATGGTAGCTATCGCCCTCGATCACGACCGGGTTGATCTCTTCGCGCAGGAAAATGTGCTCGAAGGCCCGTTTCACCGTGGACGTGCCGGCTCCGGAGGAACCGGTAACCGCAACGACAGGATGTTGCTTGGACATGTCGACTACTCCTCAGGTTGTGAAACCGTGGCGGCCGGCGCAGCGCATCCTGCGCGCGCGGGCCGCGAAATTCGTGGTCGCGTCATCGTCCTTCGCGAATATCAGCGCATTCTAACGGTATTTTCGCCGATCACGCAGCGGCGCTATGCGTATACCTCATTGGCCCGGCAATTAAATAGGCGCCCCTTCAGGGCTTCGACAATGCTGCGAATCAAGGCGCGCTGCGCAGGCAAGGGCATTCCCTTGGCAAGGGGCACCGGGTCATTGTCCAAGCTCCGCACTGGTGATTTCCAAGAAACCGGCGCAGGACGGCTGAAGGAGCAACTATTTAACTCCCGGATCAAGAGTAGAACAGATTGAGCATGACCAGCATGACGACCAGAAACAGCACGGTCATCACACCGCCGGCCTTGAGATAGTCCTTCACCCGGTAGCCTCCCGGCCCCATGATCAAGGCATTGACCTGATGCGTGGGAATAATGAAAGAGTTCGAGGTCGCCAAACCCACGATCAGCGCGAATAAACGGGGATCACCGCCGGCCTCGACTGCCATGCTCACGGCCAGCGGCACCAGCAGCACGGTGGCGCCGACATTGGACATCACCAGGCTGAACGCCGTTGCCAATATGGCCACCACCGCCTCGATGCCCCATAGCGGCACACCATGCAACAGGTCGAGGGTCTGCGCAGCCACCCACGCCGCGGTGCCAGTCCGCTCCATGGCCATGCCGAGCGGAATCAACGCGGCGAGCAGGAACACCGTCTTCCAATCGACCGCCTTGTAGGCCTCGTCCATGTGCAGCACGCCGGAAATCACCATGCCCACGGCGCCGACCATCAGCGAGACCGACAGGCGCAACGGCGAAAACAGCACCAGGCCGATGGCGAGAACGAAGAAGAACAATGCGAATCCGATCTTGTGCGGGCGCTCTTCCTCATGCGGATATTCCGTGGTGACCACCACGAAATCACGGTCGCGATCGACGCGCGCCAACGACTCCCAGGTGTTGTGGCACACCAGCGTGTCGCCGGCGGCCAGGGGCAGGTCGCGCAAACCCTTGCGCAGCGTCTTGCCGCCACGGTGGATGGCGAGCACGGCGAGACCATAGGTCTTGCGCACCCACAGCTCGCGGATGTTGTGCCCAATCAGATTGGAGCGCGCCGGGATGACCACCTCGCCGACACCCGCCCGGGTGGGCGCCAGCAACTCATCGAACACATCCAACTCGGCCTCGCCGTCGGCGCCATGCTGCTCCAGCCAAGCCTCCAACTGCGGCTTTTCGGCGGCCACCACGAACCGCTCCCCCGCTTCGAGGACTACATTTCGTGCAGGCGCTACCGCAGCCACGCCATCGACCATCGCACCGACGATGACGACTCCATCGCGCTCCTCGATCTCGTCGACGCTGCAGTCGATGAGATCGCTGTTCGCGCCGACACGCGCCTCGCGCAGAGCCAGATCCAACCCATACAGGCGACGCAGATACGCGCGCACGTCCTCGCCGGACATACCCTCACTGGTGTTGAAGGGCAATACGAAACGCCCCGCCAGCACGAAATAGACGATGCCGGCGACGATCAGAGCCAGACCGATGGGCGTGACCTCGAACAGCTTGAAGCGCTCCACGCCGGACGGCAGCAGATCGTTTAGCAGAATCAGGGGGCTGGAGCCGACCAGCGTAAGCGTGCCGCCGAGAATCGCGCAGTATCCCATCGGCATCAGCAGCCGCGACATCGGTACACCGGAGCGCGCCGACACGCGCGAGACCACCGGCAGGAACAGCGCTGCGGCACCGACGTTCTGCATGAAACTCGAAATAAAGCCTACGGCACCCGCTATCAACGGAATCAGCCGCGCTTCGGTGGCGCCGCCAACGCGCAGTATCCACGCCGCAAGCCGGCCCATCATGCCGGTCTTGTCCAGACCGGCGCCGATGATCATCACCGCGATGATCGAGATCACCGCGTTGCTGGAAAACCCCTCGAACAAGCGCTTGGCGTCGGTGAGTTGCCCAAGGCCAGGCACCAGGGACAACAGGCCCAGGATCACCATCACCAGCACTGCGGCAACGTCGACCCGCACAATCTCCGAAACGAACAGAAACACGGTGAACGCCAGCAGGCTGAGCACGACCATCATCTGGGGCGTCAAAGTCAACGCTTCCTGCATCCGCAATCTCCGAATACGGTTCCGTAGTCAGACCCCGAACGAGCATACCGCAGGACGACACTCCCATGTGCGACAACTACGGGTGACCGACACGGTGCGGCGCGAGAGCCCCCACCACGTGGTATTTTGAGGTGGCATCTTAGTGATACGCTCACCCGACCGATTCAGTTTCGATTCGCTTCCGTCAGCCCAACCGCAACCATGAAATCGACTTCCGCGTTGGCCGCCCTGGCCGCTCTCATCCTCAGCCTCTTCCCCGAACTCGCCAGCGCTGCGGAAATGCCTACCCCGCTGAACCTCACGGCCAGTTGGTACGGCATCGCAGCAGTGATCGTGTTCACGTTCGCCTACATCCTGGTCATGGCCGAAGAGGCTCTACACCTGCGCAAATCCAAGCCGGTGATGGTCGGCGCCGCTCTTATCTGGGTTCTGGTGCCGCTGGCCTACGAGGCGCACGGCAACGTCAGCCTGCCGGCCACCGCTATCCGCGAAAACATCCTCGAATTCGCCGAACTGCTGCTGTTCCTGCTGGCGGCGATGACCTATATCAACACCCTGCAGGAACGACGCGTGTTCGATGCCCTGCGTGCCTGGCTGGTTTCACGCAACTTCAGCTTGCGGAGCATCTTCTGGATCACGGGCCTGCTGAGCTTTCTGCTCTCGCCGGTGGCCGACAACCTCACTACCGCGCTGATCATGGCAGCAGTCGTCCTCGCCGTCGCTCGCGAACGGCCGCGCTTCGTGGCAGTAGCCTGCGTCAACATCGTGGTAGCCGCCAATGCCGGCGGCGCCTTCAGTCCGTTCGGCGACATCACCACGCTGATGGTCTGGCAGAAGCACATCGTCACCTTCTCCCAGTTCTTCTCCCTGTTCCTGCCGTCGCTCGTGAACTGGCTGATCCCCGCGGCGATCATGTCGTTTGCCGTCCCCCGCGGACGCCCGGAACCACTCGGCGAGGCCGTGCACATCAAACGAGGCGGGATAACCATCATCGGCCTGTTCCTGATCACCATCGCCTCCGCCGTCAGCTTTCATCATTTCCTGCACCTGCCGCCCATGGTAGGCATGATGGCGGGCCTCGGCCTGCTCAAGTTCTACGGCTACTACATCAAGATGGCCGAACGCCGCGAACTGCTGGCCGCCGACGGCCAGGTTGAGGAACATCAGGTATTCGACGTCTTCGCTCAATTGCAGCGCGCCGAATGGGATACGCTGATGTTCTTCTACGGCGTCATCCTGTGCGTCGGCGGCCTCGCCACACTGGGCTATCTCATCGTCGTCTCGCAGACCATCTACACCGGCCTCGGCGCTACCTGGGCCAATATCCTGGTGGGCCTGCTGTCTTCAGTAGTCGACAACATCCCGGTCATGTACGCTGTACTCACCATGCAGCCCGACATGTCGCTAGGCCAATGGCTGCTGGTAACACTTACTGCAGGGGTCGGGGGGTCGCTGCTCTCAATCGGTTCAGCGGCCGGCGTCGGCCTGATGGGTCAGGCGCGGGGCATCTACACCTTCTTCGCCCACCTGCGCTGGACGTGGGCAATCGCATTGGGGTACGCCGCGAGCATCTGGGTGCATCTATGGCTGAATGCCGCCCAGATGCACCTGCCGGCCGGACCTCTATAGCCGCGGCACTGCGCAAGCCTCCATAAACCGGAGCACAGATCATCGATGAGCCGCTTCACACACAACTCGCTGTGGAGCCAGCCGGGCAACCTGGCGACGCAGTTGCGTCGCTTCGTGACGCTCGACGACGAAGCACTCGCCCTTATCCGCCAGCATGCCGAAGTGCTGAGTGCGCAGGCCGAAAGTCTCGCCGCACATTTCTACGACTACCTGCTATCGCACACCGAAACGGCCCGCGTTTTCGATTCGCTTGAGCCGCAACGCCTGCAGGTTCTGGTCGAACGGCAGGCCGAACACTTCCGCAAGTTGCTAGCCGACTGGCCGCTTTGCGCCGAGCGCGACGCAGCCAAGGTTGCCCACATCCACTACAGCCACAACGTTTCACCCACCTGGATCGCCGGCGCCTACAACCTCTACCGCGAGCACCTGGAAATCCGCCTCGAAGCGGCTTCCTCCACCGTACGCGAAGCGCTGCGCCAGGCCGTCTACAAGCTGCTGACATGTGACCTGATGCTGCAGTTGGCGGCCCTGGACAACGTCCATTCCGAAGCCCTCGCCGAACGCAACGTCATCACCCAGACACTGCTCGAGACCACCCTCAAGCTGGCCGATCTGCCCACTCCGGAAGACGTGTTCTCCAGCATCTGTACGGACCTCGTCACCCATTCCCGGCACTTGCCGGCCGTGTGGTTCACGCTGCAGGACGACCGCCACGACGTGCTGCGGCCGTTTTCGGGGGCCGGCGCACCTTCGCTGTGGAAAAACGTGGAAGCCGCGTACGATGCCGGCGATCCGTTGTGGCAGGCGCTCGAAAAGAACCGCAGCTTCGTGCTCAAGGCGGGGGAACTCGAGGCGCTGCCGGGCTGGTGGCCAAAGGCCAGGAACATCGAAGCGGCCGCCATATTCCCCTTCGGCCGCCCCGACGGCATTCGCGGCCTGGGGGTGGTTTTCGCCGACCACGCCTGGTACTTCGACCACGTCGACCTGTCCCCCTTCGGGGCCTTCGCCCGTCTCGGCCAGGTCCTGCTCAGCATCAAGGAAAACCAGCTGCGCGACCCGCTCACCGAGTTGCCCAACCGTTCCTTGTTCATGGATCGCCTGCAACAGGGGCTGCTGCAGGCTCAGCGGCAGCAGAAACTGCTCGGCATCGGCATGATCGATCTGGACGGCTTCAAGAGCGTCAACGACCGTCTCGGGCACATCAGCGGCGACGAACTGCTACGCGAAGTCGCAGCGCGCTTGGCCGGCAGCATGCGCCAGGGCGATACCATCGCGCGGCTGGGCGGCGATGAATTCGGGCTGGTGCTGGCGAACCTGCGCGACGTAACCGAAGCCGAACGCATCATCCTGAGGCTGCTTGGTTCGCTCGATGCCCCGTTCCGGCTCAACGGCGAATCCATACGCATCAACGCCAGCATCGGACTCACCCTTCACCCGCTGGACGACGCCGACAGCCAGGATCTGCTGCGCCATGCCGACGTCGCACTCTACCAAGCCAAGGACGAGGGCCGGCACACCTACCGTATCTTCGAACATGCCAGCGAGCAGCTGCAGCTGCAGATCGGCAGTCTGCAGCGCCGCTTCGAACAGGCCCTCAACTCGAACCAGCTCGTGTTCCACTACCAACCGAAGGTGGATATCGCGCTCGGCAACGTCATTGGCGTCGAGGCGTTGGTGCGCTGGAAAAGAGGCGGCGTTCTGATACCGCCGGAAGAGTTCATCGGCGCGATCGAAGCCTCGCCGCATCTTATCCGCCGCCTCGGCCGACACGCTCTGCTCGCTGCCGCGGCGCAGAGCAACCGCTGGAGAGCCGAAGGCAGGGATCTGTGCATCGCCGTCAACATCGGCGCCGAACATCTGCTCAGTCCCTACTTCATCGATGACGTAGACGAGGTGCTGTCCCTGTATCCCGGCACCGCCGGCCGACTCGAGCTGGAGGTCACCGAACACGCCGCACTGCGGGACCTGGCCCAGACCCGCACCGCGCTTTCAGCCTGCGGCGAGCGCGGCCTGTCCATAGCCCTGGACGACTACGGCACCGGCCACGCCTCGCTCACCTACCTGCAGGAACTGCCCGCCAATCAGATCAAGCTCGACAAGCGTTTCGTGCAGAAACTGCTCCACGAGCCCCGCGCGTTGGCCATCATTGCCGGCAATCTGACCGCGGCCAGCCTGCTCGACCTCGAAGTCATCGCCGAAGGCGTCGAAACGCTGGAACAGGGCGAACTGCTGCTGCAGCTTGGCTGCCGGTACGCACAGGGATTCGCCATCGCCCGCCCCATGCCCGCCGACGAGCTGGGAACGTGGATGACGCAGTGGCGGCCACCCGCGGACTGGGCGCAGTGGCACAACAACCTGTTCACCCAGCAGGACCTGCCGTTTCTCATGGCCCGCACGGCCCACCGCCACAGCCTGTGCAGCATGCTCGACGCCCTGGCGACACCGCCTACGCCCGAACATCCTTTCATGCAGGTTGCGGAATGCGTGGACGAAAGCCTTTGCGCCCTCGGCCGCTGGCTGCGCGGCGCCGGACAACGCTACCGCTCCCTGCCCGCCTTCAAACCACTGGCCGCCACGCACTCCAAGACGCATACCCAGGCGATCGAAGCGACTCTTGCCTGGCAGAGTGCAGACGCCACCGCCCTGACGCGTGAAACCAAGCAGCTGCAACTGGCCGCCTCCGACATGGATCGCTGGATATTGGAACTCGCCCGCCAGATCGGGCTGCAGGAAGATCACAACAGAACGGTAATTTGAGCGTTGCGCCGGCAGGCGGGCAGCGTGCCGCGGCCTACATATGCATAGGGGTCGGAAGAAACCGTGTGGAGAACGAAGGGCCGGCCGGAGAAGTGGCGCGCCCGAAGGGATTCGAACCCCTGACCTCTGCCTCCGGAGGGCAGCGCTCTATCCAGCTGAGCTACGGGCGCGCAGGTCGCGAAGCATAACGCTTCAGGGCCTGCGCGTCCATGCCGTTGGCGGGACTGCACCCACACCTACGGTGGGCCCCAAGCAGACAGCAACGCGGCTCGCGGGGTATGTTCGGATAGGGTTCACAAAATTGGGGGTAACATGTCGAACCACGTTCCCGGCCGGGATCCGGCTGCCATCGTGCTGATGGTGGTCAGCAGCCTGCTGCTGTTGCTCGTGCCGGTATTTCTGATCAGCCGCCTCGTCAATTTCATCGCTTCGCAAGGCGCGCCCCCGCCATCCGTCACCACTGCTTCAAGCGCCAAGGCCACCCCCACGCAGGGGCAGAGGGGAAACCGTCGTCGCCACCGCAAGCCACAGCGGCAAACAGATCGTCGATACCGTGTGCATCAGCTGCCACGGCTCGGGGGTGCTGGGTGCCCCGAGAATCGACAGCCGCGCGCAATGGCAGCCGCGTGTGGACCAGGGCTTCGACGTCCTGCTGCACCACACCGTGGAAGGCTTCAAGAGCATGCCGCCGCGCGGCGGCAACCCGTCGCTCAGCGATGCCGAACTCAAACGCGCCGTCGCCTACATGCTCGATCAAGCCGGCATCGAGGCGCCCAAGGACTGTGAATAGGCCGACGCCCGCAGTCGTTTGATCGCCCCGCTAGAGGCCGGCCCACCACAGCCTCGCGCGCAAGCCCCACAGCGAGCTCAGCCCGACGACACGGAAACGAATATTGCCGGCAGGACCGACGACAAAACCCGCCGGCACCGCGCTCACGCCCCAGCGCCGCGCGATGACGCCGTCCGGATCCGATATGACCGTGTAGCTCAGATCGTGTTTGCGCATAAAGGCACGGATTTCACCTTCCTTGCCCGATTGCATCGCCACGGTCACCACCTGCCAGTTCCGCGACAAGGCCTGCAGACTGCCGAGTTCCATGCGGCAGATCGGGCACCACGTGCCCCAGAACTGCACCAGCACCGGCCGCCCGCGCAAGGCGGCCAGATCCACGGTCTGCCCGGCGAGATCGCTCGCCCGCAGCGCCGGCGCCGGCCCGTGCGCCATGTCGCGCCCCTTCCAGGCGAACACCGCCGCATACACCAGCCCCACGATCAAGGCGTCGCGCCCGAAACGCAGCAGTCCGCGCCGTGTCGGGCGCCAGCGCAGCCACTTCATCAGCGGATCAGTTCGGCCTGGCCCGGGCGACGTCTGCGTTCGCGCCGTTTCGGCCCCTTGGCCGCAGCCTTGCGTACCAGCGGATCGATATCGTCCAGCAGCCTCGCGCGCTGCGCCTCGTCCAGCAATACGCTGCGCGCGATGAAATAGCGCAGATTCGGATCGCGGTCGTTGACGCAGCGCTCGACCTGTTCGGGGGTCAGATCCTCACGCCGCGCGCAGGTAATGCGCACTGTCTGATCCGGATCATCGATGAGCACGGCAATCTCCTCCGCGCGCAGGTCCACCCGGCGGCCGAAGTAGATCTTCACCAGACTCCACTGATCCCGCACCAGCAGCGAGCGAAAGCCCGGATCGAGGTCTTCCTCCAATGCCAGACTCTTGCGCTCTTCCGTGCTCAGTGCCTTGTACGCGGTCTGATAATCCATACGACTCCCATCGGTGCTTCCGGCCGGCGGCGGTACACTCGCCGGATGCGCATTATTCACGGCTGCCGCCGCCGATCGCAAACCACGGTTCCCACCCATTAATCGGCGCGCCTTCAAGCCCTGTGATATAAACACCGTATAGACGTACGATCTCCCGCAGAGACAAGCCCCGCAATGAGTTCCACAGACACTGCACCGCCGATCCCACTCATTGATGTCCCGTCCACGCGCAGCATCGATGCCACCCGTCCACACTACACGCCACGGGAGCGTGACGAGGCGATGGACCGCATCAAGGCCCTGCTCAAGGCCCGCGATGCCGTGCTGGTCGCGCATTACTACGTCGACGAAGACCTGCAGAGCCTCGCCGAGGAAACCGGCGGCTACGTCTCGGACTCGCTGGACATGGCGCGTTTCGGCAACGAACATCCGGCGCAGACGCTGGTGGTGGCCGGCGTGCGCTTCATGGGGGAAACCGCCAAGATCCTCAACCCCGAGAAACGCGTGCTGATGCCCACCCTGGAGGCAGAGTGCTCGCTCGACCTCGAGTGCCCTCCCGCGGAGTTCATTCCGTTCTGCGACGCGCATCCGGACCGCACGGTGGTGGTGTACTCCAACACCAGCGCCGAGGTGAAAGCGCGCGCCGACTACGTCGTCACCTCCAGCATCGCCGTGCGCCTGGTCGAATACCTGCAGCGTGAGGGACACAAGATTCTGTGGGCGCCCGACCGCCACCTGGGCGACTACATCCAGCGCCAGACCGGCGCCGACATGCTGCTGTGGAACGCCTCCTGCGTGGTGCACGATGAATTCAAGGCACGAGCCCTGACCGAACTCAAGACCGCGCATCCCGAAGCCGCCGTTCTGGTTCACCCGGAGTCTCCGGCCGACGTCATCGCCCTGGCCGACCGCGTGGGTTCGACGACGCAGCTGGTCGATGCGGTTCGCGAACTGCCGAACCCGGCTTTCATCGTCGCGACCGACAACGGCATCTTCCACAAGATGCACGAGGCCGCCACCGGCAAAACGCTGATCGAGGCACCCACCGGCGGCCGCGGGGCGACCTGCCGCAGCTGCGCGCACTGCCCCTGGATGGCCATGAACGGGCTGCACAATCTACTACGGGTACTGGAGACCGGCGAGAACGAAATCCAGGTCGACGAAGCCGTGCGCGTCAAGGCGTTGCGTTCCACCCAGCGCATGCTCGATTTCGCCGCCACACTCAAGCGCAACGTGCTCGGCGAAGGCAATGCCTGAGCCGCATCGCGAAATACCGCGGCCATTGCCAGGGGACCGTCCGTGAGCGGACCCAAGATCGAGGATTTGCCGCACATCAGCCTCGCCGCGCTACGCAAGCTGATTCGCGAACTCCCCCCGGAAGACCTCGGCAAACTGCCGGTGGACAAGCTCCCCGAGGGCATTCCCGAGGACATCGTCGACGGAGCGCCGTTCTACTCGAGGGGTGCGGTCGAAAGTCTCATCATGGAGGCCAACGCCTACCATCTCTCCCTGCGCATGCGCCTGCAGCGGACGGTCGGGGACGAGGTCATCGCCGCCATCGATCATGCCCATCATGCCGGCGCCACCGCCAATGTGCGCGTCTTTCGCACCAAGCTGCTCGAATTGATTGCGCAGCGCCAGAACGCTGCACGCGGCGAGGGCACCACCGATCTGACGCAGTACGGTGCACACGTCAAACGTCTCAACGACCTGCTCATCGACGTACGTACCGAACAGGCCGGAACGCTGCGCATGCTGCACACCCTGGACGGCGCAGTGCCCAACGATCCGGATCTGCGACTCGCCGTGGAGCGTGCGCAGGCACAGCTGGGACGCGCAATCAACGAAGTCGACCAGTTGCTGGGACAGTTCTTCACGGTGCGGCTGCAGCTCGTGCGCCAGGAGATGTCGCGCAAGCGCACCCAGGTCGAGGCCATGCACCAGAAACGCGAAACCATCCGTCTTCAGCTGCAGGAACTCAACCGCGAGATGCAAAACAACGCGGGGCTTTTTTCCCGCACTCTGCGCCGCCGCCAGCACCTGGAGCAGAAGGAAAACACGCAGGCCCATATTTCCCGTCTGATCACCGACATGAAGACCACCGAGGTCGCCATTTCCGAAACCGACCTCACCCGCTGGTTGGACGCCGTGGTAGACGCCAGTCTGCACCGCCAGGCGCGCGAATACGTGCGCGACCTGCTCACCAAGTCACGCACGCTGCTCTATTCGCTACTGAACCACTACTGCGTGTCGCAGGAAGACGGCGCGCGCCAGATCGCCACCAATCCCTTTCTACAGGTCGATCCGCAGAACGCGATCCGTTACATGCTCAAATCCGAGGAATTCATCCTCAAGTACTTCGCACGCAAGCGCGAACAGGCCAGCGCCTGGCTGAGCAGTGCAGCACAGATTCGCATGGAGGATCTGGACTCCCTGGAACGCGATCTCATTCAGGAACTACGGCGAAGCTCGCGCCTGTAGTCCTGTGCCACCGCTTTACAATCCGCGCAGCAGCGGACCACCCAGCCAGGCCACCCACTGGGCGTGCAACGATACGTCCACTCCCTCGTCTGCCGCCCGCTCCTGAAGCTCGCGCTGCAGTTCTTCCAGCAGTGCGGAATCCATCAGTTCGAGGTTTTCGGGCAGTGCCGCGTGCAATACGCGATATACCTGCTTGAGTTCGTCCAACGCGTAGCGTTCCGTCAGCTTCATGACTCTTCTCGACTTCCGTGGCGGCGAACACGCAGAGTAGCGAGCACATGATGCATTGCAAAATTTTTTTGCGCCTATATGCTTAGGTTCCTAACTATTAGGAACCTAACAATTAGGAACCTAAGTATTTTTTATCAATGAAATCAAGATCTGAAGAACAATTCGGCGCCAAAATTGGCGAAATAGCCCGTATATGGCGCATTCGTCTGGACGAACGTCTGCGTCCGCTCGGCCTCAGCCAAACCCGCTGGATGGCAATTCTGCATCTGTCCAAAAGTCCGGACGGACTGCCGCAAACCGAGCTGGCCACGCGCATGAGCATCAGCCACGCCAGTCTCAGCCCGCAGATCGACCGCCTGGTCGAGGACGGCTGGGTCGAGCGGCGCGGCCGTGAAAACGATCGCCGCTGCAAGACGATTCATATGACCGAGCAGGCCAAAACGCTTTCGCGCGAAATCAAGCAGACGGCGGCCAAGCTGCGCAGCGAACTGCTGGAAGGCTTGAGCGACGAGGACATTCACCACTGCGAGCGCGTCCTCACGCACATTCTGCTGCGCGCGCAGTCACTGTAATCGCGATACCCGGCGCATCTCCCGCACCGCGTTCAACAAGGACACCGCATGAAACGCATCATTCGCTACGCCGTCATTGCCGCCATCGCCATCGTGCTGGTCGTCGGCGGCGCGTGGTACTGGTACGACTCGAAGTACTACCCCTCGACTTCCGACGCCTATGTCGGCGCCCACACCGTCCGCATCGCCCCGCAGATCTCGGGCCGCGTGGTCGACGTGGCAGTGCACGATCACCAGCATGTCAACAAGGGACAGCTGCTGTATCGGATCGATCCCACCACCTACCGGCTCAAGGTCGACCAAGCCAAGGCCCAGCTCTCCCTGGCGAAGCAACAGGTCGCCCAGTTACAGGCCTCCGTCACTGCGGCCAAGGCTCAGGTCGAACAGGCCCGGGTTCAGCTGGCTAATGCCGCCAGCAAGGCCAAACGCCAGCAGCGGCTGGTTTCGCGCGGCTACACCGACGCGCAGACCGCGCAGGACGCACAAGCCGCCGAAGCCGCAGCACGCGCAGCCCTGGGCGTGAGCGAGGCGCGTCTTGCCGAAGCCCGCGCGCAGCTCGGTCAGACCGGAGATTCCAATCATCAGGTGCAGTTGGCCAAGGCCGCACTGGGCATGGCGGACACTGACCTCAACCACGCCCAGGTATCCGCCTCCTGCGACGGCCGGCTATCCGGATTCAAGCTGCGTCCAGGCGACTACGTCGACCAGGGCCAGCCCAACTTCGTGCTGGTCTGCGACACGCACTGGTGGGTCGACGCCAACTTCAAGGAAACCGATCTGGCACGCATCAAACCCGGCGAAACGGCTTCGGTCACGGTCGACACCTACGGCAGTCACGCCTTCCGCGGCCGCGTGATCAGCATCAACCCCGCCAGCGGCACGGCCTTCTCCCTGCTGCCGCCGGAGAACGCCACCGGTAACTGGGTCAAGGTCACCCAGCGTGTGCCGGTACGCGTCGAGATTCTGAATCCGTCGCCGAAATACCCTCTGCGCGTCGGCACATCGGCCGAAGTGAGCATCGACACGCTCAAGGCACCGGCCGCGGTTGAGGCGCACCAGAGCACGCCATGAGCGAAACCGGATTTTCCCCCCGGCAACGGCTGCTGATCACCATCGCGGTGATGTCCGCGACGGTGATGCAGGTGCTCGACACCACCATCGTCAACGTCGCCCTGCCGCATATGCAGGGCCAACTCGGTGCGACCCGCGACCAGATCTCGTGGGTACTGACCAGCTATCTGGTCTCCTCGGGCATCTTCATGCCACTGACGGGTTTCTTCACCGACAAGCTGGGCCAGCGCCGCTATCTCATGCTGAGCATCGGCGGCTTCGTCCTCGCCTCCGCACTGTGCGGCCTGTCCACCAATATCGCCGAAATCGTACTGTTTCGCCTCGCCCAGGGCGTATTCGGCGCAGCACTGGTGCCCCTGTCGCAATCCATCATGGTCAATACCTACCCTCTGGAAGAGCGCGGCAGGGCAATGGCGATCTGGGGCATGGGCGTCATGGTAGGACCGATCCTCGGCCCGACCCTGGGCGGTTATCTAACCGAGGTGCTCAGCTGGCGCTGGACCTTCTTCATCAACGTGCCCGTCGGCATTCTCGCCATGGCGCTGGCGATGCGCGTGGTGCCCGACACCGAGCGCCGCGAACGCAAGCTCGACTGGACCGGCTTCGCCCTGATCGCGTTGGCCATCGGCACGCTGCAATACATCCTCGACCGCGGCAACGAAGTCGGTTGGTTCAGTTCCAACTCCATCGTTGCGCTCACCGTGGTGTCGGCGCTCTCGTTCCTCGCCTTTCTCGATCATGCCGTGCGCAAAGGCGACGCCGCACTGTTCAGAATCGGCCTGTTCCGCGACCGCAACTTCGCCACTGCTTCGCTGATGATCGCCGTCATGGGCGTTGGTCTGTTCGGCGCCGCACTGCTGCAGCCCGAGATGCTCGAAGACCTGCTCAACTACCCCGCTCTCACAGCCGGCCTAGCAATGGCTCCCCGCGGCTTGGCCAGCATGCTCAGCATGATAGTGGTAGGGCGCCTGATCGGGAAAGTCGATGCCAGGCTTCTGATGGGCACCGGCATCGTTCTGTCCGTCACCGGTTCATGGTTGATGACGTGGTACAACCTGCAGATCGACCTGTTCTGGGTCGTCGCGCCGATCCTGTTGCAGGGCTTCGGCCTCGGCCTGATCTTCGTGCCCATGTCCACCATCGCCTTCTCCACGCTGCCTCCGCGGGACTCGGCCGAAGCCGCCGGCATGTTCAGCCTCATGCGTACCATCGGCTCGTCGATCGGCATCTCCATCGTCACCACGGTGCTCACCCAGCACACGCAGATGGCCTGGAACCAACTCGGTGGCCACATCAGCGCGACCAACTCCGCGTTGCATCATTACCTTCAGCAACTCGGCCTTCACCTGCATAATGCAGTCACCCCACAGGTGCTGGGCCAAATACTCGCGCAGCAAGCCAACATGGTCGCCTTCAACGACAGCTTCATGTTCATCACCTGGAGCTTCATCGTCATGTTTCCGCTGCTACTCATACTCCGTGGTGGCGGCCTAAAAACCAAGAAATGATGCCACGCGCTCGCTCGCGGTTTAACATCCGGCAGCGCGTTCCACGATCAGGAATCCATCCATGTATCAAACCATCCTGCTGGCCTACGACGGTACCCGCGAATGCCGCATCGCCCTGCGCGAAGGCGCCGAACTCGCCCGCTGCTGCGGCGCGAAAGTGCACCTGCTGTCGGTGATGCCGCTTTCCCTCGGGGTTTCGGTCGGTGAAGGCTTCAACGCCGGAACCATCCTGGAAAACGACATAGAGCAGTATCGCAAGGTGCTCGACGAAGGCCTCGGCAGGATCCGCGAGAAAGGGCTGGACGCCGAGGGTCACCTCGTGTCCGGCGATCCGATCGAACAAATCCTGAACTGCGCGCGCGAATATTCCGCCGACCTCGTCGTGCTCGGTCATGTCGCCCGCCGCGGGTTCGCGCGCTGGTGGAAATCCTCGGTCGGCGCCAACCTGCTGGACGAACTCGACTGCAGCATCCTGGTCGCCATGCGCACGCCGGAACCTGCCGAATCCGCCTGACGTGGCCTACACGCGCCGCGCCCGCGTGCTTTTCCTCGGCCCGCCCGAACTGGCTGCGACGGCCGCTGTGAGCGCGCTCGAACTCGGCCCCGAATGGCTGGAACCAAGCACCGCCGAAGCACCCGCCTCCGGCTGGGCCGATCTGGTCATCACGCTGGATCGGGCAAGCCGCGATTCCCTGCCGGTGCTGGCCGCGACTACCCGGCACAAGCACTGGAATGCCGATACCCGGGACGAGGTACGCAAGCGGGTGGCGGGAATGATCGGGGGAATGCGACTGTTGGCGCGCTTGTCCGAAGACTGAACCCTTCCATCGCGAGATTGGGGATCGCCGAGGGCGACCCGGAAACAGCTTCGGGGAAACACTACCGTTTCAACCTGGGCTACCTGGACCAGGTACTGCGGGACTTGCCGGCTCACGCTCGGAACTATCCACCGCGATTCGATTCGCCGCAGCGCCGGCAGCGCGCCGTCGAAGACGTGAAACGATTCGCGCGAATGCTCGACATTCTCGTGAACACCCTTCGACCGAACACGCAGATACTTGCGCGCGCCGGCTACCTCAACAGCATCGGCTACAACCTGGAGTTTCCCGGCTCGGGCGAAAAAGCCGTTGCCATCTTCGAAAAGCTGCTCGCCGCGACCCCCTCGGACCCCCGGGCCAATTACCTGTACGGCAGCTTTCTCGCCAACGCCCAGAAGCCTCGCCAGGCTCTGCCATATCTCGAAAAGGCCTATGCCGGCGGCATGGCGGACGCGGCATACACCATCGGGATGGCCTACCTGAGTCTGGACAACCGGGAAAAGGCCATGGAACACCTGGAAATCTACAAGCGCCGCAATCCCGGCGATACCCGCGTGGGCAAGCTCATCGAGGCCATACGTGCGGGCAAGATCCGATCCGGGAAAAGTTAGGGTATAGGTGGGCAACGGTTATGAGCCGCAGTCCCACATCATGTCCAAAGACATTTCCTAGGGCCGGGCCACGAAAAGCGGCTCCGGCAGCGCATCGCGCAATAGGATGAACAGGCCCTAGCCGCGGGCGCTGACCACGCCATTCAAAGCCAGGCTGCCGCTGACCTGCCCGATGTGCTCCAGCGCGTGGCGCTCGAGATAGGCGATCAGCCCGGCATTGATGCGCCCCAAAATCAGCGGATCGTAGAACAGCGCGGTACCCACACCCACCGCCGTAGCGCCGGCGATCAGAAACTCCAGGGCATCCTCGGCCGAGGCCACTCCGCCCTGGCCGATGATCGGGATACCGTGCGGGCCGGCCACCTGGTGCACCTGGTGCGTCTTGAGCACGGCGATCGGCTTGATCGCAGGCCCTGAAAGTCCGCCCTGGTTGTTGCCGATGTGCGGGCGGCGGTTCTCGATGTCGATCGCCATGCCCATCAGCGTGTTGATCACGGAAAAAGCGTCCGTGCCCGCCTCGATGCAGCGCCGCGCGTTCTCGGCGATGTCGGTCTGGTTGGGCGAGAGCTTGGTAATCAGGGGTTTGGAGGTAACCTCACGGCAGGCCGCGACCACGCGTGCTGACATGTCCGGATCATTGCCGAAAGCGACGCCGCCTTCCTTGACGTTGGGGCAGGAGATGTTGATCTCTATCGCGTCGATGGGCGAATCGTCGAAAATGCGCGTGACCTCCGCATATTCCTCCACCGATGAGCCGGAGACGTTGGCAATGTAGCGCGTCTCGGAAAAATCCAGCTCCGGCAGGATGCCGTCGACCACCCGGCGTGCACCGGGATTCTGCAGACCGATGGCGTTGAGCATGCCCGCCGGTGTTTCGTAGACCCGGTGCGCCGGATTGCCCAGGCGCGCTTCGAGCGTAGTGCCCTTCAGGCAGATCGCGCCGGCGTCCCGATTGGAATAGCCCTCGACCCGCGTGTATTCTTCGCCGAACCCGACGCAGCCCGATAGCAACACCAGCGGCGTCGCCAGCCGCAAACCGCAGAAGTCCACCGCCAGACGCCGATCGCCACCGCTCTCAATCATGTTCCACGTCGTCCTCTACCAGCCCGAGATACCACCGAACACGGGCAATGTGATTCGTCTGTGCGCCAACACGGGCTGCCGGCTGCACCTTATCAAACCTTTGGGTTTCGAACTCGACGACCGCCGCATGCGCCGCGCCGGCCTCGACTACCACGAGTGGGCCGACTTGCAGGTGCACGAAAGCCTCGCCGACTTCACCACCGCGGTACGCCCGCCGCGCATCTTCGCGCTGAGCACCCGTGGAGCGACTCGCCATACACAGCCCCGCTACGCTGCCGGTGACGCCTTCCTGTTCGGCCCGGAAACCCGTGGCCTGCCGCAAAGCGTACTCGAGGAATACCCCGCCGAACAGTGGCTGCGCCTGCCGATGATGCCCAACAACCGCAGTCTGAACCTATCAAATACGGTCGCCGTCACGGTTTTCGAGGCCTGGCGTCAGCTCGACTTCGGCGGTGGAATCTGAGGCTGAAGCCGCAATTCTACGCACCGCTAAACGCCGCGGCGACGCATCCGCGCCACAGCCTTGTCGATCGCCTCGTCCAGAAACGCACCGTAGAAATCCTCCGTGGTCAGTCCGACCAATGGCTTGGCCAGCAGCCGCCCCTTCGCGTCCAGCAGCAACACGGTCGGGGTAAAGCTCACGTGGTAACGTCGCGCGAAATCACGCGGCGCGATGCGGCGGCCGTCGAAATCGACCAGCGGCAACTCGGCATCGACGTGCAGCTGACGGAAGATGATGCGCCCGCGGTAGTCGCCGCTGCGTACCATCGGCTTGAGGAAATCCTCACGCACCTTCTCGCAGTAGCTACAGCCGCGACGGGCGATCTCGATCAGGATGGGTGTCTCATGGGCCGCGGCTGTCCTGCCGTCGGCGGCCAGGTTCCCCGCTTCGGGCAACAGCGCATCGGCCATCGTCTGCAGCGGCAGCAAAGCCAGCATGGCCACGGTCAGCCATGCGATCCAACGTATTCTCATCCTCCCCCCATTGACGCAGGCGAAAAGCCGATCCTTTATACTGCGCCTTCCCGTACAAGACGCAACACAACCATAAAATATGCCCGCACGCCTTCGCATCGCCACCCGCAAGAGCCCACTCGCCCTCTGGCAGGCCGAGGAGGTGGCACGCCGGCTCAAAGAGTTTCACCCCGGTCTGGAAGTGGAACTGGTCGGCCTGAGCACCCGCGGCGATCAGATCCTCGACAGCCCATTGGCCAAGATCGGCGGCAAGGGGCTGTTCGTCAAGGAGCTCGAACAAGCCATGCTGCGCGGCGATGCGGACATCGCCGTTCATTCCATGAAGGACGTGCCGGTCGCGTTTCCCGATGGACTCGGGCTGGCGGTGATCATGGAGCGTGAGGACCCGCGCGATGCCTTCGTGTCCAACGATTACGCCAGCCCTGCCGAGTTGCCGCCGCATGCCCAGGTCGGCAGCTCCAGCCTGCGCCGTCAGATGCAGTTGCTCGCACGCTTCCCGCGTCTGCGCGTCGAGACGCTGCGCGGCAACGTCAACACCCGCCTGGGCAAGCTCGACGACGGCGAATACGACGCCATCATGCTCGCCGCCTCCGGCCTCAAACGCCTCGGCCTAGACGAGCGTATACGCTTCGCACTCCCGCCCGAGGAATCCCTGCCCGCCATCGGCCAGGGCGCGCTCGGCATCGAGGCGCGCCTTGACGACGCACGCGTGCAGCAACTCATCGCTCCGCTCGACCATGCCGAGACGCGCTTGTGCCTAAGCGCCGAACGCGCGCTCAACGCCCGGCTCAACGGCGGCTGCCAGGTACCGATCGCCGGCTATGCACAGCTGCGCGAGGGTGAAGTATACCTGCGTGCCCTGGTTGGCATGCCGGATGGCAGCGAAGTCTATCGCGCCGAGGCCAGTGCGCCGCCCGAATCCGCCGAAGCCCTAGGCACCGCCATCGCCGAGCACCTGCTGGCGCAGGGCGCGGAGCAGGTACTCGCCAGCATCGGCATCCATCCCGAGGAAACGGCGCATGAGTGAGGCACTCGCCGGCCTCGGTGCCGTGATCACCCGGCCCGAACACCAGGCCGAGGCCCTATGCGAACGCATCACGGCAGCCGGCGGCCGCGCCATACGCTTTCCGGTGCTGGAAATCCTGGACCCTACCGACAGTCAGGCGCTAGTGGAGATCATCGACCGGCTCGAGCAGTTCGATCTGGCCGTATTCATCAGTCCCAATGCGGTGAACAAGGCCATGAACCTGATTCTGGCCAGACGCAGTTGGCCATCGGGCCTCGAGGTAGCTGCGATCGGCGCGAAATCGGCCAAGGAATTGGAGCGTTACGGGCTGGCTGTCGACCTGCGCCCGGGCCGGCGCTTCGACAGCGAGGCGCTATTGGCCGAACCGGCGCTGGCCAACATGCACGGCAAGCGCGTGGTCATCTTTCGCGGCGACGGCGGGCGCGAAATGCTCGGGGATACGCTTGCCCGGCGCGGTGCCGAAGTCGCCTACGGCAATGCCTACCGGCGCGGTCGACCCAAGACCGACACCGGCACATTGTTCTACCATTGGTCACGAGGGGAGATAGACGTGGTACTCGTCACCAGTACCGACGGCCTGCGCAACCTGTTCGACATGGTGGGCAAGCTCGGTCAGATGTGGCTGCGCAAGACCCCGCTGATCGTCGGCAGCGAACGTATCGCCGAAGCTGCCAGGGAGCTTGGCCATACGCTCGATCCTTTCATCTCCGAGGATCCGAGCGACGAAGCGATGTTCGAGGCCCTGCAGAACTGGGCCAACCACCGGAAGAGTGCGCATGAGTGAGACCGACGAAACCCGGCAGAATACCACCCAAACCGCGGCTGAAACGGCGGACCAGACGCCGGCACGGGAAGAAGCCGAGAGCACGCCGGTCGCCCCGCCTGCCGAGAGACCCCGGCACCGCGGTTCGATTGTTCCGCTGATCATCAGTCTGATCGCCGTGCTGTTGGTCGGCGGAGGCCTTGGCGCGGGCTACTGGGGCTGGCAGCAACTGCGCCAGCAAAGCGCGACGAACAACCAGAGCATCGACAACCTCAACACCCAACTCAAGGCGCTGCAGGTCAATATCGGCGCCCAGGCATCACAGCACGCGGTCGACGCGCTGCAGAAGCAGCTCGCCGCGCTCGAACAACAGGTCAAATCGCAGACGCAGACCCTGGACACGCTCAACCGCGCGGTCGAGCGGGGGCGCACGCTGGCCCAACGCAACCAGCGTGGCTGGAGTCTCGCAGAGGTCGAATACCTCATGCGCATCGCGCGCTATCGCCTCGACCTCATGCACGACTATCCGGGCAGCATCGCAGCACTGAAGGCTGCCGACCAGCAGCTCGCCGCGCTGGCCGATCCCAATCTGCTGCCCGTGCGCCAGGCCCTGGCCAAGGAGATCGGCGACCTGCGCGATTTCAAGAAACCGGACCGCGTCGGCATCATGCTCGAACTGGCGCAGCTCGGCGACCATCTCAAAGGACTTCCGCCCGCCCAGCCGGCGCTCGGCGGGAAATCGGTCGAAACAGCCCACGCCAATCCGCGCAGCGGCTGGCGCGGCCTGCTGGACAGCGTGTGGGCCTCCATCTCCAAGCACATCACGATCCGCCACTACGACCAACCCGTGCAGAGTGCACCCGGCGCCGAATCCCTGTTGTACATGAATCAAGTGCTGCGCCTGCGTCTGGAAGCGGCACGGGTCGCTGTGATGCGTGGCAACAATACGGACTACCATAGCGAACTCAAAGCCGCACTGGACTGGCTCGATGCGCACTACGCACCGCAGGCTGCCGCATCGACCAGACAACAGTTGCAGTCCCTGCAGGCGCGTGACATCGCGCCCACACCGCCTGATATCAGCGCTTCCCTGACCCTGCTGCACCGTCTCGCCGCTGGCGGCGAGACGCAATCCAAAGGCACCTCGTCATGAAGCTGCTTCTCGTTGCACTACTGGCCATGGCGCTGACCGGCGCGGCCGTGCAGTGGGCGCTGCACGAGCCCGGCTACGTACTGCTGGCCTGGGGACATTGGTCGGTCGAGCTCTCGCTGGTGTTGTTCGGCGTGATTCTGATCATCGCCTTCGTATTGCTCTACCTGCTGCTGCGCTTTCTCACCCGCGTATGGATCGCCCCGTCCGATATCGCCGTCCGGCTGCACCGTTCGCGCGCCGAGCGCGCCCGGCGCCGCCTCATTCGCGGGCTATTGGACTTCGCCGAGGGCCGTTGGAGTCACGCCGAACGCCTGTTGATCCGGGGTGCGGCGCACAGCGAGACGCCGCTGCTCAACTATCTGGCCGCCGCGCATGCCGCGCAGCGCCTGCAGGCCTACGATCGCCGCGACGTTTACCTGCGCCGCGCCATCGAGAGCGACCCGCAGGCAAAGGTCGCGGTGGAACTGTCGCAGGCGCAACTGCAGCTTGACCACCAGCAGACCGAACAGGCGCTGGCCACGTTGAGGCATCTGCGCGAAATCGCTCCCGATCATGCCTATGTGATGCGCCTGCTGGGCAAGCTCTACCTGGAACTCAAGGATTGGGGCGAACTCGAACGCCTGCTTCCTCGACTGCGCCGCAGCGCGCTGATCAGTTCCGAGCGCTATCAGGAACTCGAAACGCGCATCATCCACGGGCTCTTCGACCACGCCCGTGAACGCAACGAGCTGAACTCGCTCAAGAGTGCCTGGGAAGCACTGCCGCGCAAAAGCCGTCAGCGTCCCGAACTGCTGGCGCTGTACTGTGAACATCTGGCGGCACTGGGCGAACCGGCGCAGGCCGAGCGCTTGCTGGCGCGCGCCCTGAACGGTCAGTGGAACGAGGAATTGGCGCAGCGTTACGGGCGCGTCCGCGGTGACGATCCCGCACAGCAGCTTCGGCGCGCCGAAACATGGCTGGATTCGCATCCACACAGCGCCACGCTGCTGCTGAGCCTGGCCCGGCTGAGCGCTGCGGCGCAGCTGTGGGGCAAGTCGCGCAGCTACTACGAGGCCAGCCTGGCGGAACAGGCCAATGCCGCAGCGTATTTCGAACTGGGAGAACTTCTGATGCGTCTGGAGGAAGGCGATGCTGCGGCCGAGTGCTACCGCAAGGGACTGCGCCTGTCGGTCGAAGGCCATACCGAAGCGCTCGAAGGCCCACGCTTGAATCGCAACGCCCCACTGCCTCCGCCCAACCGCAGACCCGACGTTTCCGGGGCCGAGGACGCCTATACGGTCTGAAGTCCGCTCTCAGGCGAACTCTACCGAATCCTCGGCAAACTCGAAGCTATCGCAGAACAACTGCTCATCGGGCAGGCCGTGTTCGGCGAACACCGGCTTCGCCGCCTCGACCATCGGCGGCGGTCCACTCATGTAGACCTCGTAACCGCTCAGCTCCGGATAGGCGCGCAGCAGCGCATCGTGAACCCAGCCCCGTTCGCCGTCCCAATTCGGATCGTCATCGGCTTGCGAAAGCACCGGCGTATAGCGCAGGTTGGCGTGTTCAGCAGCCCACGTGCGCAGCTTTTCGTCGCGATAGAGATCCTCGCTGCGCCGCGCACCCCAGAACAGATGGATCGGCCGCTCGACGCCCTCGGCGAAGGCGTGTTCGAGCATCGCCTGCAGCGGCGCATAGCCGGTTCCGCCAGCCATCATCAGAATCGGCCGGTCGGAGTCCTCACGCAGGAAAAACGTGCCCAGTGGACCTTCGATGCGCACCAGCGCCTTGGGCTGCATCGTGGTGAACACCTGGCCGGTGAAGAATCCGTCCGGCACGTGGCGTACGTGCAATTCCAGGGCTTCGTCGCGATGCGGCGGATTGGCCAGCGAGAAACTGCGCCGGCGACCGTCCTTGAGCAATATATCGACATACTGGCCGGCCAGGAACTGCAGACGCTCGATTGCCGGCAGCTTGAGGCGCAATTCCATGACGTCGTGATTCAGTCGCGTCATCTCTACCACGCGTGCGGGTAGCGTCTTGACCACGATATCCTTCACCGCGCCGATTTCCGGCACCTCGATCTCCAGGTCCGACATCGCAAAGGCCTGGCAGAACAGCGCCTTGCCGGAGGCCTGGTCCGTCTCGCTGAGCGCGCGCGGGCGCATGGGCCCATAATCGACTTCGCCGTGCAGCAACGTGCCCTTGCAACTACCACAGCCACCATTGCGACAGCCGTATGGCAGAGCGAAACCCTGGCGCAGCGCGGCATCAAGCACGCTCTCGTCGTCCTCGACCTCGAGCTGATGACCGCTGGGCCGGATTGTCACGGTGAAGCTCATGCGCTTGCCTCAGTATCGGGAAAAGCGGTTATTCTCGCCTATTTGGCTGCCAAGACAAACCTCATGGAAACTACGCTGATCGTCGGTTGCGGCTATCTAGGGCGGCGTGTCGCAGAATTCCTGCAGCGGGCAAACAATCCCGTACTCATCACTACGAGGCGACCGGAGTCGGTGGATGTGCTGCGCGGACACGGCTACGCGGCGCATGAACTCGACCTCGATGCAGGGGCAGACTTCATACCACCCGGCGGGCCGTATCGCGTGCTCTATCTCGTGCCGCCACCGCATTATGGCGCGCAGGATTCGCGCCTGCCGAGGCTGTTGTCGGCGCTGCGTGGGCACCCGCCCCTGCGGTTCGTCTACGCCGGCAGCAGCGCGGTCTACGGCGATCGGCAGGGAGCATGGGTGAGCGAAACCGCTGCGGTAGCGCCGCAGAGTGAGACCGCAGCAAGACGGCTGCACGCCGAACGCAGTCTCATACAATGGTGCTCGGAACACGGTATCAGCCGAGTCATTCTACGGCTCGCCGGTATCTATGGTCCGCGCAGACTACCGCTCGAGCGGCTTCGCAGCGCCCGGGCAGCCGTTCGCGAAGCCGAAGCGGCCTGGAGCAATCGCATTCACGTCGATGATCTGGCCCGCGCCTGCATAGCCGCCCTGCAACACCCCTCACCGCGAACGCTCTACAATGTGGCCGACGGACATCCCAGCAGCAGCACGGCGTTCCTGCGCGCAGTGGCCGAGCGTACGGGTCTACCCGCAGCGCCGGAAGTCCCGCTGCGCGAGGCGCTTGCCCAGGCCAGCCCCGCCCAGGCCCGTTTCATGCTCGAATCACGGCGGCTCGACGTCTCGCACATGCGCGAAGACCTGCTGCCCGACTTGTTGTTTCCGGATTACCTCGCTGGGCTGAGCGCGATACAGGACTTCTGAAGAGTATCTGCCCCAAGCCGTGAAGGCCAGCCTGGCCAACAAGGACATTGCTGATCCCATGTTTCCGACCTATATCATGCTGCTTGGCATGGCCACGCTATGGGGCGGCACGTTCATCGCCGGCCGCCTCATCGGCACCAGCGTGGACCCGTACAGTGCTGCGTTCCTGCGCTTCGCCATCGCGTCGGTCTGTCTGTGGCTTCTGACCCTGTCCAACGAGCGGCGCATCCCCCGGCTTGACGCCAGGCAGAGCGTTTCCGTGATCCTGCTCGGGCTGACCGGAGTATTCGCCTAGAACGTTTTCTTCTTTCGTGGGCTGGAGACCGTAGACGCCGGTCAGGCAGCGGCGGTAATCGCCTCGCTGTCGATGATCCTGTTCGGCGAGCGCGGAGGCATTTTACGGATATTCGGCATCGTCTTGTCGCTGATCGGCGCGCTGATCGTCATTTCCAACGGTCAGCCGCTTGGGCTGCTGGAAGGCGGCCTCGGTGCCGGACGACTGGACATCGTCATGTGCGTGTTAGCTGGGTCGCCTACTCGCTGGTCGGCAAACGCGTGCTGATTGGCCTGTCACCACTGGTGTCGGTCACCTACGCGTCTACCGTCGGGATGCTGATGCTGGCCTTACCGGTATGGACGCAGGGAACTGAGGTACATTGGACCGGCTACGGATTACTGGAGTGGAGCAGTCTGCTCTACCTGGGGCTTGGCGGAACGGTGATCGGATTCGTGTGTACTACAAAGGCATTCAGCGCATCGGCGCAATACGGGCCAGCGTGTTCATCAATTTCGTTCCCGTAAGCGCGATTCTACTGGGACATCATTTCCTGGATGAAACGGTGGGCTGGCCGCTCGCCCTCGGCGCGATGCTGGTTATCGGTGGCGTCTATCTCACCAACCGACCTGATGTCGTAGGGCGCAGGACGCTCAAAACCGATTGACCAGATAGACCCCGTAGCACACGCGCGAGGCGATGTCCTGTCGGCTTTCCCAACCGACCACGGAACGCGGTGGCGTATAGGCACGACCAAGATACAGGCCCATCCGTGCCGTCGGCTTTCGCTCGACGGGCGAGAACAAATGGCGGGATGATTGTCGAGGAGATTCCTGTATCGCCTGCATCGACAGCGCTACGACGTCCAGGTAAGGCTGTCTGCGAGAGAACCACTGTCCCCCGCCGGTTCGCCGTGAGCGGCAACAGATGCGGCCATGACCGCGAGTGCGGCGACTACGCTTCTAATACTCATCATCGTCATACCCTCTGCGGTATCGCGTGCCGCGCAACACCTGGTGGCAACCGGCTGTCATGGTCCCAAAGGACTTTAGACCCTTGGCTTTGCGTCCCCGCCTTTCGACGGGTTTGCCGTTTTCACGTGGATCGGCAGCATAAGTGATGAGAACTCGCGCAGAGGAGACAACTACCGACGATCCGCATCCATTGCCGGACGAACGGTACTTAGCCCCGCGTAGCTTAGCGCTGCACGATCAACAGCAATCCCGCAATCACCGCCAGACCGGCCATCACCAGATCACGGTACTCGAAGCGGACATGCAGCAGATCGATCAGTCCGGTCGCCAGCAGCCACACGCCGGCGAGCGTCAATCCGAGTTGTTTCAACATAGTCGAAGTCTTGATTGTTGGAGTTTGGATTCTTAATACGTGTCTGAGGCGATGCGGGCCACAGCTCAGCGGTCGATACCCAGGGATTGCCAGATCTCGTCGACGCGCTGTTTGACCTCTGGATCCATGACGATTGGCCGCCCCCATTCACGCGTGGTCTCGCCCGGCCACTTATTGGTCGCGTCCAATCCCATCTTGGACCCAAGCCCCGAAACCGGCGAGGCAAAATCCAGGTAGTCGATCGGCGTATTTTCGACCATGACCGTATCGCGGACCGGATCCATGCGCGTGGTGATCGCCCAGATCACGTCCTCCCAGGAACGCGTGTTCACGTCCTCGTCGACCACGATCACGAACTTGGTGTACATGAACTGGCGCAGAAAGCTCCACACGCCCATCATCACGCGCTTGGCATGTCCGGCGTACTGCTTGCGCATGCTCACGACCGCGAGTCTATACGAGCAGCCCTCCGGAGGCAGATAGAAGTCGACGATCTCCGGGAACTGCTTCTGCAGCAGCGGCACGAACACCTCGTTCAGCGCCACACCCAGGACTGCGGGTTCATCCGGCGGACGCCCGGTGTAGGTACTGTGGTAGATCGGCTCGCGGCGCTGGGTGATCCGCTCGACGGTAAATACCGGAAAGCGGTCCACTTCGTTGTAATAGCCGGTGTGGTCGCCGAACGGGCCTTCGTCGGCCATCTCGCCCGGTGTCAGATGCCCTTCGAGCACGATTTCCGCCGACGCGGGCACCAGCAGATCGGAGCCGATCGCCTTGATCAGTTCCGTGCGCGAGCCGCGCAGCAGCCCGGCAAAGGCATGTTCGGATAGCGAATCGGGCACCGGCGTCACCGCACCGAGAATGGTCGCCGGATCGGCGCCGAGGGCGACGGCCACCGGAAACGGTTCGCCGGGGTGCTCCGCCTGCCAGTCACGGTAGTCCAGGGCGCCGCCGCGGTGCGAGAGCCAGCGCATGATGACCTTGTTGCGGCCGATCACCTGCTGGCGGTAGATGCCCATGTTCTGGCGTTCCTTGTGCGGCCCGCGGGTGATCACCAGGCCCCAGGTGATCAGCGGCCCGGCATCACCGGGCCAGCAGGTCTGCACCGGGTAGCGGCCCAGGTCGATATCGTCGCCTTCCAGCACGGTCTCCTGGCAAGGGGCGCTACGCACCGTCTTCGGCGCCATGTCCAGCACCTTCTTGAAGATCGGCAGGCTTTTCCAGGCTTCTTTCATGCCTTTCGGCGGATCCGGTTCCTTGAGAAAGGCCAGCAGCCGCCCTACTTCGCGCAAGGCTTCGACGGATTCTTCCCCCATACCCAGGGCGACGCGACGGGGGGTGCCGAACAGATTGCCCAGTACCGGTACCTCATACCCCTTCGGGCGTTCGAACAGCAGCGCCGGACCGCCCGCGCGCAGCGTGCGGTCACAGATCTCGGTCATTTCCAGATGCGGATCGACTTCGGCGTCTATGCGCTTGAGTTCGCCCTGCTCTTCCAGCAGGCGGATGAAGTCGCGCAGGTCACGATACTTCATGCCTCGAATTCCGCCACTGCGGGGGCATGATCGGACGGCCGTTCCAACCTGCGCGGCTCGACATCCACGGTCGAGGCGGTGCACTTGGCGGCCAGCGCGTCGCTGGCGAGCACCAGGTCGATACGCAGGCCCAGATTGCGCCTGAAGCCGGCGGCCCGGTAGTCCCACCACGAGAAACTCTCCGGCGGCTGCTCGAAAAGCCTGAAGCTGTCCTTGAAGCCCAGATCCAACAGCTTCCTCAACGCGTCGCGCTCGGGCGTGGAACACAGAATGCGCTCGTGCCAAGCCTGCGGATCGTGGACGTCGCGGTCATCCGGGGCGATGTTGAAGTCGCCCAACACGACATACCGCGGATGCCGCACCAGATCCTCGCGCACATAGGCGGTCACCTTCTCCAGCCAGTCCAGCTTGTAGGCGAACTTTTCCGAGCCCACCTCCTGGCCGTTGACCACGTACAGATCCAGAACACGTACGCCGCCGACGGTTGCGCCGAGAATGCGCCGCTGCGGATCGTCCAGGCCCGGCACGTCGGTGACGACGTCTTCCAGCGGTTCGCGGCTGATCAGCGCCACGCCGTTGTAGGTCTTCTGACCGGAAAACGCGACGTGATAACCCAGCGCCTGGATTTCGGCGGCAGGAAAATTCTCGTCCGTCAGCTTGGTTTCCTGCAGCGCCAGGACGTCGGGTTCCTGCGCCCGCAGCCAATCCAGAACCTGCGGCAGGCGCACCTTGAGAGAGTTGACGTTCCAGGAAGCGATCTTCATGCGGCGATTCCGTGATGTCTGAGCAGGGCGTCGACACTGGGCTCGCGACCGCGAAATTCGCGGAACAGCTCGGCCGCAGGCTGCGAGCCGCCGCGCTCGAGAATGCTGTGCAGGAAGGCGCGCCCGATCTCGACATTGAACAGGCCTTCCTCTTCGAAGCGCGCAAACGCGTCGGCGGAGAGGACCTCGGCCCACTTGTAGCTGTAGTAGCCGGCCGCATAACCGCCGCCGAAGATGTGCGCGAAGCTGTGCTGGAAACGATTGAAGGCCGGCGGCCGCACCACCGCTACCGCCTCACGCACTTCGTCCAACAAGGCCTGGATATCGGTCGGCAGCGACGAATCGTATTCCTGGTGCAGACGCATGTCGAATACGGAGAACTCGATCTGCCTGAGCATCTGCATGCCGGCCTGGAAGTCGCGGCTCGCCAGCAATGCGTCGAGCATGTCCTCCGGCAGCGTCTCCCCGGTTCTGTAGTGGCGCGCGAACATGTCCAGCGTCTCGCGTGTCCAGCACCAGTTCTCCATGAACTGGCTGGGCAGTTCCACCGCATCCCACTCGACACCGTTGATACCCGCGACCGCCGGATAGTCGATACGCGTCAGCATGTGGTGCAGGCCATGACCGAACTCGTGGAACAGCGTGATCACCTCGTCGTGGGTGAACAAGGCAGGTTCGTCGCCCAGCGGGGGAGTCGAGTTGCAGGTCATGAAGGCGATTGGATAGCGCAGCGTGTCGGCATGCCGATGACGCGTCACGCACTCGTCCATCCACGCACCGCCGCGCTTATGCTGGCGCGCATAGAGATCCAGGTAGAACTGCGCCCGCAGCCCGCCGTCGGGATCGCGAATTTCGTAAAAGCGAACGTCCTTGTGCCAGGTCTCCACAGCGGGGCCCGGAACGATACGTACGTCGAACAGCTTTTCGGTGAGGCCGAACAGCCCCCCGAGTACGCTGTCGGCAGGGAAATAGGGCTTGAGCTGCTCCTGCTGCAGCGCGAAGCGATGTTCGCGAAGGCGCTCGCCGGCGTAGGCCATGTCCCAGGCCTGCAGCTCCTCGAGGCCGAGTTCCCCGGCCGCGTATTCACGCAGTTCAGCTAGCTCGGATTCGGCGGCTGGTCTCGCCTTTTTTGAAAGATCAAAAAGAAAATCAATGACTTGCTCTGGCGACTCGGCCATTTTCGTGGCTAGGGATTCCTGCGCATAACTCGCGAACCCGAGCAGTTCGGCGGCCTCTCGTCGCAGGCGGAGAATATCGTGCATCACCTTGCCGTTGTCCCAGCGTCCGGCATGCGGCCCCTGTTCGGATGCACGCGTCGAATACGCCGTATACACCTGTTCACGCAACGAACGGTCGCGGCAGTGGCTCATCACGCCATAGTAGGACGGGAAGTCGAGCGTGACGCGGTAACCCTTCCGCCCCGCTTCCTGCGCCGCCTGTTCGGCCAGAGCCAGGCCAGAGGGCGGCAAACCGTCGAGCAACGCAGCGTCATCGAGATCGAGATGCCATGCGTGCGTGGCGTCGAGCAGATTTTCCTCGAAACGCGACTGCAGCGTTGACAGCTCCTCCTGGATGGCGGCAAAACGCTTCTTCTTCTCTGCCGGCAGAGCGACTCCGCCAAGGCGGAAATCGCGCAGCGTGTCGTCGACCACCTTGCGCTGCGCGATTTCCAGGTTGCCGTATTCGCTGCTCTCCGCCAATTCGCGCCAGGCCTCGTATAGCCGAACGTTGTGTCCAAGTTCGGTGTGGTAGGCAGACAGCTTCGGCAGACACGCATTATAAGCCGTGCGCAGCGCCGGACTGTTGGCCACCGCATTCAGATGGCGGACCGGGGCCCATATACGGTCGAGATGTTCGTCGAGTTCGACCAGAGGCTCGACGAAGGTATCCCAGGTCCGCGCTTCGTCGCCGTCCAACAGGCCCGCGATCGCCTTGCGGTTGGCGGCCAGCACCGCGTCGACCGCGGGTTCGACGTGCTCCGGACGGATTTGGGCAAACAGCGGGTGCGACGAGGATTCGAACAGGGGATTGGCGGCCATGTGATCCACACTCAGTCGGATTGGACCGCCTAGATTATCACGCGGCAAAGCGGGCGAGCAGCATCCAGATGGCCATAGGCAAGCCCGCCAATAACGCCACGAGGCCGGCAAGCGCATGCCAACGGTAGCCGCGTACCAGTTCCTCCTCGGACTTGCCCGAGAGAATATAAACGTATGCGCCATTGCCCCTCGACAGCAGGCTGTGTGCCTCCGGCGGCGGCTCCTCCATCGCGCGACGCTGGACCTCGCGCTTGGCCCAATAGCGTGCCAACTCCCATTCTTGCTCATCGATCTGACCATCAGCGTTACGATCGAAGGCTTTCATGCGTTGGGGATCGCGCTTGAGGTCGCGCAGCAACGCTGCGCTTTCCGCACCATTGTCGGGAATCGGGATGCCCAGCGTGCAAAATTCGCCGATGGCGTACAGCGGCCAGTCCTGCTCCAGGCGCTGTTCACGGAAGCGGTAACGACCGCGGCTAAAGACGTGCAAACCGGTCAGAGGCTCACGGCTATTGCCGTACCAACGCCTGTCGACGTGCGGGATGACTTGAGCGCCTTCCGGATCGATGATGCAGATTCCGGTTCCGTCCTCGATGGAAAAGAGCCCATCGCTCGTGGCACGTTCGATGATTTTCCAGCCACGTTCGCCGGAGTTACCGTAAGATTTCCTCTCTTCTATTTGATAGCTGTACCACAGACAGCGCTGCCCGCTGAGAGGGGAGACGATCGGGGGCCCCTGCAAGGCGCGCCCGGTACCGATCAGTTCGATATACCCCTGCGGTGCAGAGCGGATACGCGAAGTCGGCACATCGCTGATTACCCGGGCCCGCAACACACTGCGCAGGAACCAGTACAAACCACCTCCGCCAGTTGCCAACGCGAGCGCGCACCATGTCCAGAACGTATTGTCCGGCAGGACATTCCAATATTGGACGCTGAACAGCTTCACGACCGTCGGAAACGGGATTCGCTCAGCCGAATAGTTGCTTGAGGTTCACGTCGCGGGTTTCCTCTTCACTGAATTCAAGCAGCTCGAAGGACTTGAAGTTGAACATCCGCGCCACAAAAACATCGGGAAACTGTTCGATCCGCACGTTGTTGTTGTTCACGCTTTCGTTGTAGAACTCGCGGCGGTCGGCAATCGCGTTTTCCAGGCCGCTGATGCGCTGCTGCAGATGCTGAAAGTTCTGATCGGCCTTGAGTTCGGGATAGTTCTCCGCCACGGCAAACAGGTTACCCAAGCCCAGACGCAGCGCGCCTTCGGCCTGTCCCAGAGCCGCGCAGGCGCACGGGTCATACCATCCCTCGAGACCCAACACGGGATGGCGCGTAGGCAAGGCCGACAAACGGATACCAAACCCGAAAGTCGACGCGCCATTCCACCTGAGGACCGACTCTATTTGGAACGGCCACACCCTGCGGCTTAAATCCACACAGGAGAACAGCCCGCTATATGTCGATATTCTCGGCCTGCAGTGCATTTTCCTCGATGAACTCACGCCTGGGTTCCACCTGATCGCCCATTAGTGTCGTGAAAATCGCATCGGCAGCCACGGCATCCTCGATACGCACCTGCAGCATGCGGCGCGTATCCGGATTCATGGTCGTCTCCCACAGCTGCTCGGCGTTCATTTCACCGAGACCCTTGTACCGCTGGACGGACAATCCGCGTTTACCCTCCTCGGCCAGCCAGTCCATGACTTCCGCAAAACTCGACACGTCCCGGCGCCGTTCGCCGCGCTGGACGTAGGCACCCGCCTCAAGAAAACCATCAAGGCTTTGCGCAAGCCCACTGATGAGTTCGAACTCCGCGGAAAAAAAGAAACTGAACGGCAGATCCTTAACCATATCCATGCCGTGCTGCCGCCGGACGATGCGAACCTGCTCCAACTCGGCATCGACCACGACGGACAGGGAAGCCGCTTCAAGACTCCTGTTGGCCATTTCGACCAATTTTCCGAACCAGGCCGTCAGCATCATTGCGTCACCCAGATCACCCGGCGCCGGAAGGAAGCGCATGGCGGAAAGAATTTCTTCGGGGTAGCGCCGGGCCAGACGTCTGATCGTCGCCTGCACCAACTGATAGCGTTTCGCCAGATCCTCGAATGCCTTGCCGCTCAACGCCGGTGCATCCGTGCTGATATGCAGTTCGGCCGAATCAAGTGCGCTTTGCAGCAGATAGGCGGCCAGCTCGGCCTCATCCTTGACGTACTGCTCCTGCTTACCGCGTTTGACCTTGTATAGCGGCGGCTGCGCGATATAGACGTGGCCGCGCTCGACCAATTCCCGCATTTGCCGGTAAAAGAACGTCAGCAAAAGCGTCCGAATGTGAGACCCGTCGACATCGGCGTCGGTCATGATGATGATGCGGTGGTAGCGCAACTTGTCCGGATCGTATTCGTCGCGGCCGATCCCGCACCCTAGGGCGGTAATCAGAGTACCAACCTCGGCGGAACTCAGCATCTTGTCGAAGCGCGCCTTTTCGACGTTCAAAATCTTGCCCTTGAGCGGCAGAATCGCCTGAGCCCTGCGGTCGCGGCCCTGCTTGGCGGAACCGCCGGCGGAATCGCCCTCGACGAGGAACAGCTCTGAATGGGCAGGATCTCGTTCCTGACAGTCCGCCAGCTTACCCGGCAAACCGGCGATATCCAGCGCACCTTTGCGACGCGTCATCTCGCGCGCCTTGCGCGCAGCCTCACGGGCTCGCGCCGCGTCCACGATTTTGCCGACAATCGCCTTGGCTTCGTTCGGATTTTCCAGCAGAAATGCCTGGAAGTACTCGGACATTGCCGACTCGACGATACCCTTCACCTCGGAGGAGACCAGCTTTTCCTTGGTCTGCGAGGAAAATTTAGGATCCGGCACCTTGACCGAAATCACTGCCGTCAGACCCTCGCGGGCATCGTCACCGCTGAGAGCCACTTTCTGCTTCTTGAGGATTCCTTCGCTATCGAGGTACTGATTAAGACTGCGCGTCAGCGCCGCGCGAAATCCGGCTAGATGAGTGCCGCCGTCACGCTGCGGAATGTTGTTGGTGTAGCAGAAAATCGTCTCCTGATACGTATCATTCCACTGCAGGGCAACCTCGACACCGACTTCGTCACGCTCGGTCATGAAATAGACCGTGGTCGGGTGAGTGGCCGTCTTATTAACGTTCAAGTGGTCGACAAAGGCCTTGATGCCGCCCTCGTATTCGTAGACGTCGGTTTTCTCGCTACGTTCATCGTACAGCTCGATTCGAACACCTGAATTCAGGAAGGACAACTCGCGTAGTCGCTTCGCCAGAATATCGTAGTGATACTCGGTATCGGAGAAGATATCACGGCTCGGCTTGAATACAACGGTGGTTCCGGTGCGATCGGTCGCATCGAGGCGCTCCAATGGAGTGACGGGTTCCCCCATCCGATATGTCTGCTTGTGTACGTGACCTTCGCGGTAGATCGTCAGCTCCAGCCACTCCGACAATGCATTGACCACGGATACGCCAACGCCGTGCAACCCGCCGGAGACCTTATACGAGTTATCGTCGAACTTGCCGCCCGCATGCAGGACCGTCATGATGACTTCTGCAGCCGAACGACCTTCTTCCGGATGAATATCGACAGGGATTCCTCGCCCATCATCCTGGACCTTGATGGACCCGTCGGCCTGGATCGTAACCCGGACGGCCTTGCAGTATCCTGCAAGCGCTTCGTCGATCGAATTATCGACGACTTCGAACACCAAGTGATGCAAACCGGTTCCGTCATCGGTATCTCCGATGTACATACCGGGACGCTTGCGTACGGCCTCAAGACCGCGGAGTACCTTGATGTTCGATGAGTCGTACGTATTCTGGGGGAGGTCTGACATGAGATTCCTCTTGATTGACCGATCGATTATACCAGTTCGCTCAATCGACCATGTTCCACGTGAAACATCCGGTGTTCCGGGATCATCTGCGCGTTCAAATCCTTCGGCGAAAGCGCCGTCACGAAACACTGCCGCTGACGCTCCACCAATGTCGTAAGCAGCACTTCCCGGGCCTCTGCATCCAACTCGGACGGTAGATCATCGACCAGCATGAGCACGTCCCGATCCGTGGCGAGTTCAAAAGCCAGAACCTGGGAAAGCAATAACGCAGCAGCAGCGCGTTTGAGTTGCCCGCGGGAAAACATTCTGGCCACCCGCTCTTCGTCGGACTTGACGATCAGATCCGCACGCTGCGGGCCAGCCAGAGAATGCCCGACGCGGCGCGCCTGCTCCCGTTCCGAAACGAGAACCTCGGCCAAGGTCCGGTCTTCGCTCCAGCCCCTGCGATACTCCAATTCCCACTGCGAATCGCTGGGCCACAACGAGTTCATATGCCGCAAGCTGGTGCACAACCCGTCGATATAGTTCTTACGCAACGCATCAATCTGTTCGGAAGCAAGACAGAACTCGGCCTCAATGCCGGACAACACGCGTACGTCGGCTCTCTGCTTCAGCGCTGCGTTGCGCTGACTTAGAACTCTGCGAAATCGACTCCAAGCAGAGAAAAAACGGGAATCCTGATAGAAACAGCCCCAATCTATGAAAGCCCTCCGGTGGGCAGGGCTGCCGCTGAGTAATCGATGAGAGTCTGGGTGAAGAATCTGCACCGGCAGGCGCATGGCAAGTTCGGCTGCGCTACTGACGTTTCGGCCATCGATACGGCAAAGCGTCTGCCCCTTGCTACGTGCGATACCGAGCCTCGTCGTCTGCACAGCCCCACGTTCGCTTACTTTCCCCCGCACCCAAGCCTCGCCGCTACCCGAGCGTACCGCTTCGTCCAACCGCGTAGTGCGAAAAGTGCGTCCCAAGGAGAGTATGTATATCGCTTCCAGCAGGCTAGTCTTGCCGGCCGCATTGCCGCCGACAACGATATTCAATCCTTTCCCGGGGGAGATCGAGAAGGAACTAAGATTACGTAGATTCTCTCCGGCAAGTTCCAGCAGCATCAGTTGGATGTCTCATGCCCGGCACGGCGCGATTACACAGCGTTTCAAGGCCATTCCGGCGCCTTACCGAAAATCATGTCAGGCATCGGGCATAAGGCGGCGAACTACCCCAACGCATGTCATGGACAGAAAAATCTCTAGAGTCTCATGGGCATGATGACGTACGAAGCTCCCGGTTCGGCCGGATCAGAGATCAACACGCTGCTTGAAGAATCCCTGAACTCGAGCTGGAGATTTTCACCGGAAACCGTATTGATCACATCCAACAGATAGGTGAGGTTGAAACCGATATCCATTTCCTCGCCGGAATAGTCGATTTCGAGCTCTACCTCGGCTTCTTCCTGCTCCGGGTTATGCGCCTCGATGCGCATAAGATTCGGCGCCAAGCCAAGCCGAATGCCGCGATACTTTTCGTTGGACAGAATCGAAGCCCGTTGCAAGGCCTGTCGCAACACTTCGCGCGTAATCATAACGGCCTTGTCGTTACCGCTGGGTATGACCCTTTGGTAGTCGGGGAACCGACCATCGATCAGCTTCGAGGTGAACCTCAAACCGTCAAAGGTGAGTTCTATGTTGTTCGCCCCGAGTCGCACCGTCACTTCGCCTTCCTCATCCGAAATAAGGCGGCTCAGTTCGGTAACGGCTTTACGCGGAACGATCACCGAGTATTCCCCACTACCGAGAGCAGCTGCCAGACGTGCGGTTGCCAGACGATGTCCATCAGTCGCAACCGTCGTGACATGCTCGGCAGTTACTTCAAGCAACAAACCATTTAGGTAGTAGCGCACGTCCTGTTGCGCCATTGCGAATGCCGTATGGCTCAACAGACCTTTGAGCTGCGCTTTCGGCAAGCTGAACTCCGCCTGACTGACAAAGGTGTCCAGTGCCGGATAATCCTGTGCGGGCAGAGTCGTCAAAGTGAATCGACTACGCCCGGAACGAACTAGCGCTCGTTCGCTTTCAGCCGTGAGTTCGATTTCAGCACCTTCCGGCAAACTCCGACAGATATCGAACAGCTTCCGCGCAGGAACGGTCAGCGATGAATCCATGTCGATGCTGTCGGGAGTACAACTCGAAACCAGCTCGATTTCCAGATCCGTAGTCGTTAGCCAGAGCTTTCCGGCCTCGGACCGCAGCAGCACGTTGCCCAGAATAGCCATGGTCTGACGGCGTTCGACCGCACCCACCGTTTGCTGCAACGGTTTGAACAGTTCTTCTCGTTGAATGGTGAAACGCATATGCAGATGCCCCGTACTACTGTTAATGGTTTAAGAAAAAAGAAAATGATGATAATAGAGTTCGATCTTATTTGTGGATAACCATTTAAAAGTTTTGAATTTCAATTTGTTACAGATGATTTTCCGGTGTGTTACTACCCGTTCCAGGATGTCTGCAGCTTGTGGATAAACTGTCCATCAATTTCGGGTACGAATTTGTTTCACCTGCCCCGAACATCTTATCCACAGCTTGCGCGACTTTAATCACAACTCCTTGAAGACCGTCTTTCTCAGCTCGTCAGAAGACGAACCAGGTTGGTGTAGTCCTCTTCCATACGTACGTCAGCTTCCCGCAACTCCTTGATTTTTTTGCATGCATGCAAGACCGTCGTATGGTCACGACCACCGAAGGCGTCTCCGATCTCGGGCAGGCTGTGGTTGGTAAACTCCTTGGATAGGAACATCGCGAGCTGACGTGGGCGGGTAATGGAACGACTGCGTCGGCTGGATAGTAGGTCGGCAACGCGGATCTTGTAGTACTGCGCTACCGTTTTCTGGATATTGTCCAGCGTTACCAGCTTGTCCTGCAGAGCCAGCAGATCGCGGAGCGCCTCCTTCGTAAAGTCGAGCGTGATCGCACGTCCACTGAATTGCGCGCTGGCAATGATTCGGCGTAGTGCGCCTTCCAGTTCTCGTACGTTGGACCGAATACGCTTGGCGACGAAAAAGGCTACGTCGCTGGGCAGGATGATGCCTGCGGCTTCCGCTTTGCTTTGGAGTATGGCGACACGCGTCTCCAGCTCCGGGGGTTCGATAGCGACCGTCAGACCCCAACCGAAACGCGACTTCAGGCGATCCTCTAGTCCGTCCACTTCCTTCGGATAGCGGTCGCAGGACAGGATGATCTGCTGCTGGCCCTCGAGCAGCGCATTGAAGGTATGGAAGAACTCTTCCTGGGAACGGTCCTTGTTGGCGAAGAACTGGATATCGTCGATCAGCAGCGCGTCCACCGAACGGTAGTAACGTTTGAAGTCTGCGATAGAGTTGTGCTGAAGGGCTTTGATCATGTCTGCAACGAAGCGTTCGGAGTGCAGGTAGATCACTCGGGCATTCGGGCGTGCGGCAAGGATGGAGTTGCCGACGGCATACATGAGATGGGTCTTGCCCAGGCCTACCCCGCCGTAAATGAACAAGGGGTTGTACGCGTGGCCGGGATTTTCGGCGACCTGCATCGAGGCCGCGCGAGCGAGCTGGTTCGACTTGCCTTCGACGAAATTATCGAAGGTGAAACTGCGGTTGATGTTGTGCTGCTGCTCTCGGGGCGGACTGACGTTTTGCGTCGGGCTGCGCTGCGCAGCGGGTCCGGCGGCAGGTCGGGGCCTAGAGGAATTCTGGGTACCCACCTCAAGGCGTACGTGCACGCCGGGTGTCGGCGCTAGTTCCTCCACCAGGCCGGCGATTTGCGCCATGAAGTGTTCGCGTACCCAATCGAGTACGAATCGGTTGGGCGCAAGCAGCTTGAGGTTGCGGCCATCCTCAACCGCCTGCAGCGGTCGAATCCAGGTATTGATCTGCTGTTCGGAAAGCTCCCCCTGGAGCCGCGCGACACAGGTTTGCCAGAGTGCGCTGCCGTCCAATGCTGTCCCCAAGAGGCTTTGATGATTTCGATGGAAAACGAAGATATGACAATGGCCGAAAGCCAATGCCGGAGCTGCTAAAGTGTATACGCAGCGCAGCGTCCATACCAGAGAAGCACTGCGGTCGGTATGCGCTGGCGAGGCATGAATTTGCGGCCCAACCTTGACATTGCGCCGGCTTGAACGTAACTTTCGCGCTCTTTTTGTGTGTGCCGGAACCCCAGCGGGTTTCGTCGACGGGAACCAGCATCATGAAGCGAACCTTTCAGCCCAGCAATCTCCACCGCAAGCGCACGCACGGTTTCCGTGCACGCATGAGCACCAAGGGTGGCCGAGCCGTTCTTGCCTCGCGTCGCAGCAAGGGCCGCGCGCGCCTGACGCCCTGAGCAGCATCTGGTGACTACGGCACAGTCCTTTCCGCGCTGTGTCCGTCTGACCGAGGGCCGGGATTACCGCAAAGTCTACGCCCACGCACGGCGCAGCGGCGACCGTATATTCACTGTCGCCTGGGCGACGGGCGATGCCGGTTGTGCCCGTCTGGGGCTGGCCATCTCACGTAAGTGCGCCCGCAGTTCGGTGGCTCGCCAGCGCATCAAGCGGATCGTGCGCGAGAGTTTTCGCCATGTTCGCGCTTCGCTGCCGCCGGTCGACATCGTCGTCAGCTGCCGCCCCGGCACCGCCCGCCAAGCCAATCAGGAGCTGCGCGACTCGCTGGAACGCCACTGGAGCAGGCTGAGCCGATGATCCGCGGTGTTCTGGTCATGCTCATCAAGGGCTATCGGCTTTTCCTCAGCCCTTATCTCGGACAGAATTGCCGTTACGAACCGAGTTGTTCGGCCTACGCCGTGGAAGCGCTGCAGCGCCACGGCGTTTTGCGTGGCGGCTGGATGGCGGTGAAACGCGTTTCCCGCTGTCATCCCTGGCACGAAGGCGGCTACGATCCGGTACCGCCCACCTCCGATTCCAACGCTTCCAAAACCTCGAGTCGCCGCGATGGATAATCTCCGCCCCATGCTTTACGTATCCCTGTTCTTCGTCCTGTTCCTGATCTGGCAGGCGTGGCAGCAGGATCACCGTCCGAAGCCGCAGCCTCAGGTGGCGGAGCAGTCGACCCAGTCGCAGGCCCAGCAGGACATCCCTTCCGCACCGACCGCCGCCGCGTCAGCCGGTTCGACCGCAAACGCCGCTGCGGCGGCGCCGAGCGAATCGGCCAAGCCGGCCGCAGCCGGACAGATCGTGCGCGTGAAGACCGACGTCCTCGAACTGAACATCGACACCCGCGGTGCCGGCATCATGCAGGCGCAGCTACCGACCTACCCGGTTGCGGTCAACAAACCGCATGATCCCTATCGGCTGATGTACGACGACTCCAAGGCGGTGTTCGTCGCCCAGTCGGGACTGCTGGCCGTCAAGAATTCCGGCGGTGCCGAGACGGCGCCGAACCACTATGCGCTCTACAGCGCCGCCAAGAGTGACTACACCATGGCGGCCGGCGCCAAAACGCTGAGTGTGCCGTTCACCTGGATCGGCCCCAACGGGATCAAGATCACCAAGACCTACGTGTTCCACCGCGGCAGCTTCGTGGTGGACGTGAACTACAAGATCGATAACGCTGGCAGCACGGATTGGGCCGGTAGTGTCTACGCGCAGATCAAGCGCAGCCCTTCGGCGCACGGCTATAACCTGCTCGATGCGCATTCGCATTCCTATGTCGGCGGCGCCTACTACGACGGCAGCTACCAGAAGACCGCATTCGACGGCATGGCCAAGGATCCGCTGAACAAGGACGTCAGCAACGGCTGGGTTGCGATGGTCGAGCACTATTTCCTGGTGGCCTGGATTCCGCCGCGGGGTGCTTCCTATCAGATCTATACTCGCGCCGTACAGGGTCAGACCGGCCAGCAGTACCTGATCGGGTTCCGTTCGCCCCTGCTCAAGGTGGCGCCAGGTAAGAGCACTACGCTGGATACGCGTATGTGGATCGGGCCGGAGCTGCAGGATCATCTCGCGCAGGTCGCGCCCGGCCTCGACCTGACCACCGGCTATGGCATCTTCACCTTCATCGCCAAGCCCTTGTTCTGGCTGCTCAGCAAGATCCACGGTTTCATCGGTAACTGGGGCTGGTCGATCATCATATTGACCATGCTGATCAAGCTGGTCTTCTACAAGCTTTCCGAAACCAGCTATCGCTCCATGGCGCGGATGCGTTCCCTGCAGCCGAAAATGGCCTCGCTGAAGGAACGCTTCGGCGACGACCGCCAGCGTCTGAGCCAGGCGACCATGGAGCTGTACAAGAAGGAGAAGGTCAATCCGCTGGGCGGCTGTCTGCCCATGGTGGTGCAGATCCCGGTGTTCATCGCGCTGTACTGGGTCCTGCTGGAGAGCGTCGAGTTGCGTCAGGCGCCGTTCATGTTCTGGATCCACGATCTGTCTTCCAAGGATCCGTACTACGTGCTGCCGGTCCTGATGGGCATCACCATGTTCCTGCAGCAGCGCCTCAATCCGGCGCCGCTCGATCCTTTGCAGCAGAAGGTCATGGCGATCCTGCCGCTCGCCTTCACCGTCTTTTTCGCCTTCTTCCCGTCCGGTCTGGTGCTGTACTGGCTGACCAACAACCTGCTGTCCATCGCGCAGCAATGGGTCATTACCAGGCGTATCCAGAAGGCCGCGGAAGCAACCTGAGCCGCAGCGGCGGCGGGATGCAGACCCGTCGGGAGATCGAGGCATGACTGCCGACGCCATGCGCGCCGAAGCCGGCGGCGACACCATCGCCGCCGTTGCCACACCGCCAGGCCGTGGCGCCATCGGCGTGATCCGGTTGTCTGGCCGGGGGGCCTTCGCCATCGCCAAAGCCCTGGCCGGCGCTTTGCCCGAGCCGCGTTGCGCCGGGCTGCGCCAGCTGCGCGATGCTGCAGGAGATGTGATCGACGAGGCGCTGGTGATCACGTTCCCCGGCCCCGCCTCCTTTACCGGTGAAGATGTGGTCGAACTACAGGGTCACGGCGGACCTGCCGTGCTCGCACTGGCGATGGAGCGCGTGCTGCAGCTCGGTGCTCGCCCCGCCCGGCCGGGCGAGTTCAGCGAGCGCGCATTCGTCAACGGCCGCATGGATCTGGCGCAGGCCGAGGCGGTTGCCGACCTGATCGCGGCGGCCAGCCGGCGTGCGGCGCAAAGCGCGGTGCGCAGCCTGCGCGGTGAGTTTTCACGCCGCGTGGAATCGCTGGTCGATCAACTCACGCAGCTGCGCGCCCACCTCGAGGCCGATTTCGACTTTTCCGACGATGATCTCGATCCGTTCGAAGGGCGCCAGCTTGTTGCGGGGCTGGAGCGCGTCGCCGCGAATCTGGCCGAGGTGTTGGCGGCCGCGCGTCAGGGTGAGCGACTGAACAGCGGTTACACGGTGGTGCTGGCGGGCGCGCCAAATGTGGGCAAGTCGAGCCTGCTCAATCGTCTGGCCGACAACGAAATAGCCATCGTCACGCCGATTCCCGGCACCACGCGCGATCTGCTGCGTGCCGACATAGAACTCGACGGTCTGGCAGTGGAGATTCTGGATACGGCCGGCTTGCGGGATACCGACGATCCCGTCGAGCGTGAAGGCGTGCGCCGCGCGCTGGCCGCCATCGCCGGGGCGGATCTGCTGGTACGGGTGTACGATGATGCTTACCCGGAACAGGTCGCGGAATTGCCGGACGGCGCGCTGGCGGAGGAAATTCCGAATCTGGCGATCTACAACAAGGTGGACCTCAGCGGTGGGCGGGCCGGTGAGCGTGACTCCGGAGTCTACGGCGTTTCGGCGCTGAACGGCGCCGGCATTGACGAGCTGCGCGCTGCACTGACGGCGGCGCTCGGTTATCATCCCGGCGCGGAAAGTCCGTTCCTGGCCCGAGAGCGACATGTTGCCGCGCTGGCCTCGGCGCAGCGCAGCGTTGCTGCAGCGATGGAGCTGGCGACGGCGGGGGAAGGTGCCGAACTGGTTGCCGAAGAGCTGCGCGCGGCGCAGAACCTGCTTGGAGAAATCACCGGCCGCGTGACCAGCGACGACCTGCTGGGAGTGATCTTCTCGACCTTCTGCATCGGCAAGTGAAGCGCAAGAGTTTCTAGTGATGATCGAACGTTTCGATGTGATCGTGGTGGGCGGCGGACACGCCGGTACCGAAGCGGCGTTGGCGGCGGCGCGTGCGGGCGCGCGTACGCTGCTGCTGACCCACAATATGGAAACCATCGGCCAGATGAGCTGCAATCCCGCCATCGGCGGCATCGGCAAGGGCCATCTGGTGCGCGAAATCGACGCTCTGGGCGGCGTCATGGCGCGGGCGGCGGATCGTGCGGCGATCCATCTGCGCACGCTCAACGCCCGCAAGGGTCCGGCGGTTCGCGCTACGCGCGCCCAGGCCGACCGTGCCCTGTACAAGGCGGCGATTCGCGAATTTGTCGAGACCCAGCGCAGATTGAGCGTGTTCCAGCAGGCGGTCGACGATCTGATGGTCGAGGGCGGACGCGTCACCGGCGTGGTCACGCAGATGAGTCTGCGTTTCGAGGCGCCGGCCGTGGTGCTGACCACCGGCACCTTCCTCGCCGGCAAGATCCACATCGGTCAGACGCAGAGTGCCGGCGGCCGTGCCGGTGACGCGCCTGCGCAGCGCCTGGCTGAGCGCCTGCGCGAACTCATGCCGCGCGTCGGCCGCCTGAAGACGGGCACGCCGCCGCGTATCGACGGGCGCAGCATTGATTACTCCGTGCTGGCCGTGCAGCCGGGCGACACGCCGCGTCCGGTGTTCTCCTTTCTAGGGAGCGTGGACGACCATCCTCGCCAGGTCCCCTGCCACATCACGCGCACCAATCCGCGCACCCACGAAATCATCGCCGCCGCGCTCGACCGCTCGCCGCTCTACACCGGTCAGATCGAGGGGGTAGGGCCGCGCTACTGTCCGTCCATCGAAGACAAGATCGTGCGTTTTGCCGACAAGGACTCGCATCAGATCTTCGTAGAGCCCGAAGGACTGCGCACCACCGAGATCTATCCCAACGGCATTTCCACCAGCCTGCCCTTCGACGTCCAGCAGGCTGTGGTCCGTTCCATCCGCGGTTTCGAGAACGCGCACATCACCCGTCCCGGCTACGCCATCGAATACGATTTCTTCGATCCGCGCGATCTGCTCCCCAGTCTGGAGACGCGAGCCCTGGGCGGCCTGTTCCTCGCCGGCCAGATCAACGGCACCACCGGCTACGAGGAAGCGGCCGCGCAGGGCCTGCTGGCCGGCATCAATGCCGCCCGCCAGGTGCGCGGCACTGCCCCCTGGACGCCCGGCCGCGAGGAAGCCTATCTCGGCGTGCTGGTCGACGATCTGATCACGCGCGGGACCCAGGAGCCCTACCGCATGTTCACCAGTCGGGCCGAGTACCGCCTACTGCTGCGCGAGGACAACGCCGACCTGCGCCTCACGCCGGTCGGGCGCGAACTCGGCGTGGTGGACGATGTTCGCTGGTCCGCCTTCGAGACCAAACGCGAGGCCGTCGAGCGGGAGCAGACGCGCTGCGCCGCTACGCTGATCAGGCCGGACGCGTGCGGTCACCCTTCGCTGCGGGAACGCCTTGGTCAGCCTCCGGCGGAGCCGGTACGGGTAGTCGAATTGCTGCGCCGCCCGGGCCTGAGACTGGATGATCTGGAGCAGGCCGGTGTGTATACGCCGCACACCGCCGACCGCGCGGTGCGCGAGCAGGTCGAGGTGCAGGCCAAGTACGCCGGCTACATCGCCCGCCAGCATGACGAGATCGAACGTCGCCGCGGACACGAGGACATGGAAATTCCTGCCGACGTCGACTTCGTGGAGGTCGACGGCCTGTCGTACGAAGTGCGCCAGATACTCGGCGCACATCGTCCTTCGACCCTGGGCCAGGCCGCGCGTATCGCTGGCGTTACCCCGGCTGCGGTGTCGCTGTTGCTGGTTCATCTGCGCAAACGGCGGATGTTGCCCCGTTCGGCATGAGTGCGGCGACAGCACAGGAACGCCTCGATGCCGGTATGAGAGTGCTCGGCCTGGAACCGGCGGCCGATACGGTGGACAAGCTGCTCGCGTACCGCGATCTGCTCGCGCGTTGGAACCGGGTGCACAACTTGACCGCGATCCGTGATCCCGAGGCGATGCTGGCGCATCATCTGCTCGACAGTCTCGCGGTCAATCCGTATCTGAGCGGCGAGCGCGTACTCGACGTGGGTAGCGGAGCGGGCCTGCCCGGCATTCCCCTGGCGGTGGCGAATCCGCAGCGTCGCTTCGTGCTTCTCGACGCCAGCTCCAAGCGCGTGCGTTTCCTGCGCCAGGCCGTGGTTGCCTTGGGTCTGGGCAACGTGGAGGCGGTACATGAGCGCATCGAGCGCTACCGGCCCGTGGCCCCCTTTGCTACAGTGACCAGCCGCGCGTTTGCCTCGCTGGCCGATTTCGCCCAGGCTGCATGCGAATTGTTGGCCGATGACGGTCACATGCTGGCAATGAAGGGGCGGTATCCGGACGAGGAACTGCAGGCTCTGCCTTTCGGCATCCGCCTGCATGCGGTATACGAGTTGAATGTGCCCGGCCTGGATGCGCAGCGGCATCTGATCGATCTGGTGCGAGAACGAGAATAGGGATTCACCATCTGCAGGCCCTGTGAGATAGAGGCGGTTCTGCAACTATCATTGGAATGTTACGGGCCGGAAACACATGACCAGGATCATCGCACTCGCGAATCAGAAAGGCGGGGTCGGCAAGACCACTACCAGCGTCAATCTGGCCGCTTCGCTGGCCGCGACCAAGCGGCGCGTGCTGCTGGTGGACATGGACCCGCAGGGCAACGCCACCATGGGCAGCGGACTGGACAAGCACGAACTGGAGAGTTCGGTGCTCGACGTGCTGCTCGGCGAAGAGAGTGCGGCCGACGTGATCCAGCGCGCCGAACAGGCCGGCTACGACATGCTGCCGGCCAATGGCGACCTGACCTTGGCGGAAGTGCGGCTGATGCAAACCGACCGGCGCGAGTACCGGCTGCGCGAGGCGCTGGCGCCGGTAGCCGACCACTACGACTATATACTGATCGATTGCCCGCCCTCGCTGAACATGCTGACGGTGAACGCGCTGGTCGCCGCGCGCGGCGTGGTGATTCCGATCCAGTGCGAGTACTACGCGCTGGAGGGGCTGACCGCGTTGATGCGCACCATCGAGCGTATCAAGGACGGCACCAACCCCGATCTGGAGATAGAAGGTCTGCTGCGCACCATGTTCGATCCGCGCAACAATCTCGCCAACGACGTTTCACGCCAGCTTACCGAGCATTTCGGCGATCGCGTCTATCGAACCATCATTCCGCGCAACGTGCGCCTGGCCGAAGCACCGAGCTACGGCATCCCGGTGCTGCATTACGAGCGCAATTCCAGCGGCGCCCTGGCCTACCTCGCCCTGGCCGGCGAGGTACTGCGCCGGGATGAGCAGGCCGCAGGGAGGCATTGACAGCGATGGCACGTAAGAGTGGATTGGGTACCCGCGGCCTGGACGAACTGCTGACGGCGCAGCGCAAGGCACATGAGGAGCCTCGCGCCGAAGAACTGCGCCGGGTGCCGGTCGAGCAGATTAGCCGTGGCCGCTACCAGCCGCGCCTGAACATCCGCAGCGACGAACTGCAGGAACTGGCCGACTCGATCCGCGCGCAGGGCGTCATTCAGCCGGTGGTGCTGCGCCGCGTCGACGGCGGCGGCTACGAACTGATCGCCGGCGAGCGCCGCTGGCGCGCCGCGCAGCTGGCCGGCCTGCACGAAGTGCCTGCGGTGGTCCGCGAGATTCCGGATCAGGCGGCGGCTGCCATGTCGCTGATCGAGAACATCCAGCGCGAGGACCTGAATCCGCTCGAGGAGGCCGGTGCCCTGGCCCGGCTGATCGACGAGTTCGGCCTGACCCACCAGCAGGTCGCGGATGCGGTGGGGCGTTCGCGTGCTGCGGTCAGCAATCTGCTGCGCCTGCGCGATCTGAGCGAGACGCCGAAGCAGCTGCTCGAGCAGGGTGATCTGGAAATGGGGCACGCGCGTGCGCTGCTCAGCCTGGCAGCGGAGGATCAGGCCACGCTGGCGCGCAGGATCGTCAGCGAGGGTCTGAACGTGCGCCAGACCGAGCGCCTGATCAAGAATTGGGACAAGCCCCGCCCCGCCCCCGCCCCGGTATCGCCGGATATCCGACGCGTCGAAACGGAGCTGTCAGAACGCCTGGGTGCGCGGGTGAAGCTCGAGGCCAAGCCCAAGGGAAAGGGGAGATTGGTCATCCAATACAACAGCTTGGACGAACTGGACGGAATTCTCGAGCACATCAAATAGTGCTCGGGTTTGGTTGACGATACCCCCTCGACTATCTATACTCGCCGCGGGCTCGGCAGGGGGTAGAGGCCCGCATCAAACCCGGTTCAGGCAAATGCGCAAAGCGATTTTTTCGTTACAAGCCGGGTTGGTGCTGGTAGGGGTTGGAGTCACCTTCTTCCTGGCAGGACAAGCCGGTGGAGTGGCCGCAGCCTACGGCGGCTTAGTCGCTCTGGCCAATACCTGGATGCTCGGGCGTCGGGTGCAGCGCGCGGGTCATGCGGTTGCGGATAATGCGCAATACGGCATGATCACCTTGTACATCAGCGCGGTTGCACGCTTCGTTTTCATTCTGGTCGCGCTGGCGGTGGGGATGGGAGTACTGAAACTCGCCCCGCTGCCGTTGGTCGCGACGTTTGTCGGGGCGCAGGCTGCCTTTATGGTGGCGAGTCTGCGAATGAGTAGTCGCTAGCTTGCCCGGAAGACGGCGGGCGCAGGCATGAGGAGCGAAGAACATGAGTGCAGCCGAAACGTCTCAGGCGGTCAGTCCCGTCGAGTACATGCAGCACCATCTGACCGATTGGTGCATCGGTTGCGATTCCGCCACGCACAAGCCGTCCGGCTTGGTCGATTTCCACGCCTTTTTCGTCGATGCCTGGTTGATGGCAGCGATCTGTGCGCTGATCATCGGCTTTGTCGCCTGGCGCGTTGGCCGCAGTCTCGACGCCGATCGCCCCAGTGGTATGCAGAATCTCCTCGAAGCGCTGGTCGAGTTCGTCAACGGCCAGGTGCAGGATGTCTTCACCTCGCGCGCCAATCCGCTGATCGGCCCGCTGGCCCTGACCATCTTCGTCTGGGTCTTCCTGATGAACTTCATCGATCTGATTCCGGTCGACCTCATTCCGCAGATCGTCGGCTGGATCGGTCACACCTTCTTCGGCATGCAGCACGTGTACTTCCGCGCCGTGCCGACCGCCAACCTGGGCGCGCCGTTCGGTCTGGCGCTCACCGTGTTCGCCCTGATCCTGTTCTACAGCGTAAAGATCAAGGGCCCGGTCGGTTACCTGAAGATGTTCCTCTTCCATCCGTTCGGAAAGTATTTCGTGCCGTTCAACATCGTCATGACGCTGATCGAGGAAATCGCGAAACCGCTGAGCCTCGCCCTGCGACTGTTCGGCAACATGTTTGCGGGCGAGCTGGTGTTCATGCTGATCGCTCTTCTGGTATTGGGCCATGCGGATACCCTGAACTGGGGTCTGCTCGGCTGGATGCCGCTGCAGATGCTGGCCGGCCTGGGATGGTCGATCTTCCATATCCTGGTCATCACCCTGCAGGCCTTCATCTTTATGGTTCTGACCATCGTCTACCTCGGTATGGCGCATACGTCGGACCATTAAAGCCACATCTTTAATTTTGCGATTTAGCTAATCAGTTCACTTTTGAGGAGGTCACCATGAATGCCGATATGATTACGATGATCTACGCCTACACCGCCGTCGGCGTGGGTGTGATTCTTGCCGCCGCGGGTCTGGGTTCCGCCATCGGCTGGGGTCTGATCTGCTCCAAGACGCTCGAGGGCATCGCCCGTCAGCCCGAGCTGCGTCCGACCCTGATGACCAACATGTTCATTTTCGCCGGCCTGATGGAGTCCTTCCCCTTCATCATCCTGGCCTTCGCCATGTGGTTCCTGTTCGCGAACCCCTTCATCGGCGCTGCTGGTACTGCCGTCAAGGCCGCCGTTGGCGGTTGATCGCCTGAACCTGAGTCCGCAGACCGAGGGGCTATCGTGAACATAACAGCGACACTATTTGCCCAGATCCTGACGTTTGGCCTGCTCGTGTGGTTCGTCAAGGTCACCTTGTGGGGGCCGATGACGAAGATGCTCGAGGATCGCAAGACGCGTATCGCCGAGGGTCTGGCCGCCGCCGAGCGCGGACGTCATGAGCAGGAGCTGGCCGAGAAGCGTGCCGAAGAGCATTTGCGCGAAGCCAAGCAGCAGGCAGCCGAGATCATCGCCCAGGCGCAGAAGCGGGCTTCCGAGATTGTCGAGGAAGCCAAGACCGAGGCCGAAGCGGAAGGTAGCCGTCTGAAGGCCGCAGCCGAAGCCGAAATCGTCCAGGAAGTGAACCGCGCGCGCGAGCAGCTGCGCGGCCAGGTGGTACAGCTGGCCGTCGTGGGTGCAGGCCGCGTGCTGGAGCGTGAGGTCGACGCCGCCGCGCACGACAAGGCGCTCGAAGACCTGGTGGCCCAGATCTAACCGAAGGTTCGCACATGTCCGAGTACATTACCTTCGCCCGGCCGTATGCCCGGGCGATCTATGACCTCGCCAAGGAAGAAGGACGCATCGCTCAGTGGAGCGGCATGCTCACAGCCGTTGCCGAAGTCACGGCGCTGGAGCAGGTCGAGGCGCTGGATGGCGATCCGCGGGTGAGCGAAGAGGTTATGGCCCAGATCATCATCGATCTGTGCGGCGAAATGCTCGACGGGGAGGGCCGGAATCTGGTCCGTCTGCTGATCGAGAACCGCCGTCTGGCGAGCGTGCCCGACCTGGGCGCCCTGTTCGAGCACTTCCGTGCGCAGGGCGAAGGTGTGGTCGAAGCCGAGGTGATCAGCGCCAAACCGCTGAGCGAAGCGCAGCAGGCCGAGCTGGCCGCTGCGCTCAAACGCAGGCTCGGACGCGAGGTGACACTTCATACGACGCAGGACGACACTCTGATTGCGGGTGTGCTCGTTCGCGCAGGCGATTTGGTAATCGATGGCTCGCTCAAGGGCCGCCTCGGGCAGCTGTCCCGGGCTATGAGCCGTTAAGAGGAATCTACTGATGCAACTCAATCCGACCGAAATCAGCGACCTGATCAAGCAGCGCATCAAGGACTTCGAGGCGGTAGCCGAGGCGCGCACCGAAGGCACCGTGGTCAGCGTGACCGACGGCATCGTGCGTATTCACGGCCTGTCCGACGCGATGGCCGGCGAAATGATCGAACTCCCCGGTGAGACCTACGGCCTGGCGCTCAACCTCGAGCGTGACTCCGTCGGTGTGGTTGTGCTGGGCGACTACAAGCACATCTCCGAGGGCGATTCCGCCAAGTGCACGGGCCGCATCCTCGAGGTGCCGGTCGGACCGCAGCTGCTGGGCCGCGTGGTCAACTCGCTGGGTATCGCGATCGACGGCAAGAGCGCGATCGATGCCGAACTCTCGGCACCGATCGAGAAGATCGCCCCCGGCGTCATCGAGCGCCAGTCGGTCGACCAGCCGGTGCAGACCGGTCTGAAGTCCATCGATTCCATGGTGCCGATCGGCCGCGGCCAGCGTGAGTTGATCATCGGCGACCGCCAGACCGGTAAGACTGCGGTGGCCATCGACACCATCATCAACCAGAAGGGCACCGGCGTTAAGTGCATCTACGTGGCAATCGGCCAGAAGGCCTCCTCCATCGCCAACGTGGTGCGCAAGCTGGAAGAGCACGGCGCGCTGGAACACACCATCATCGTCGCCGCCTCCGCCTCCGAGTCGGCCGCGATGCAGTACATCGCGCCCTACGCCGGCTGCGCCATGGGCGAATACTTCCGTGACCGCGGCGAAGACGCCCTGATCATCTACGACGATCTGACCAAGCAGGCCTGGGCCTACCGCCAGGTGTCGCTGCTGCTGCGCCGTCCGCCGGGCCGCGAAGCCTATCCGGGCGACGTGTTCTACCTGCACTCGCGCCTGCTCGAGCGCGCCGCGCGCGTCAACGCCGACTATGTCGAAAAGTTCACCGAAGGCAAGGTCAAGGGCCAGACCGGTTCGCTTACCGCGCTGCCGATCATCGAGACCCAGGCCGGCGACGTGTCCGCCTTCGTGCCGACCAACGTGATCTCCATCACCGACGGCCAGATCTTCCTCGAGACCGACCTGTTCAACTCCGGTATCCGTCCGGCGATCAACGCGGGCCTGTCGGTGTCGCGTGTGGGTGGTGCGGCGCAGAGCAAGATCATCAAGAAACTCGGCGGCGGTGTGCGTCTGGCGCTCGCCCAGTACCGCGAGCTGGCGGCGTTCTCGCAGTTCGCCTCCGATCTGGACGAATTCACGCGCAAGCAGCTCGAGCGCGGTCAGCGCGTCACCGAGCTGATGAAGCAGAAGCAGTACGCGCCGCTGTCGATTGCCGAAATGGCCTTCTCGCTGTTCGCCGCCAACGAGGGTTTCCTCGACGACGTCGACGTGCACAAGGTCGTTGATTTCGAAGCCGCCCTGCACAGCTACCTGAACTCCGAAAACGCCGATCTGCTCGCGAAGATCAACGAGAAGGGCGATTTCAACGACGAGATCGCGGGCGCGATGAAGACGGCCATCGAGCAGTTCAAAGCCAACAACGTCTGGTAACCCGCCATGGCTGCCGCGAAAGAAATCCGCACCAAGATCAAGAGTATCAAGAATACTCAGAAGATCACCAAGGCCATGGAAATGGTGGCCGCGAGCAAGATGCGCAAGGCACAGGAGCGCATGGAGGCCACGCGTCCGTATGCGGAGAAGATTCGCAACGTGATCGGGCACCTGTCCATGTCGCATCCCGAGTATCGCCATCCCTATCTCGAGGAGCGGGAGACGGTGCGTCGCGTCGGATTCGTGATCATCTCCACCGATCGCGGCCTGTGCGGCGGCTTGAACATCAATCTGTTCAAGAAGGCCCTGGGTTCGCTACGCGAGTGGCAGGAGCGCGGCGCCGAGATCGACCTGTGCGTGATCGGCGCCAAGGGTACGGCGTTCTTCCGCCGTTTCGGCGCGAACATCGCGGCGCAGGCCTCGCATCTGGGCGACCGTCCGCACCTGACCGACATCATCGGTACCGTCGGTGCGATGCTCAAGAGCTACGAGGACGGCGAGATCGACCGGCTCTATCTGATCGAGAACGAGTTCATCAACACGATGGCCCAGCATCCCAAGGTCAGCCAGCTTCTGCCGGTGGAGAAAGTCGAGGACGAAAGCCTCAAGCATCACTGGGACTACATCTACGAGCCCGAAGCCAAGAACGTGCTCGAAGAGCTGCTCAAGCGTTACATCGAGTCGCAGGTCTACCAGGGTGTGGTCGAGAACGTCGCCTGTGAAATGGCCTCGCGTATGGTTGCGATGAAGAGTGCATCGGACAACGCGGGTACGCTGATCGGCGAGCTGCAGCTGGCCTACAACAAGGCCCGCCAGGCTGCGATCACGCAGGAAATTTCCGAAATCGTAGGCGGCGCGGCGGCTGTATAAGCGGGCGCGGTCGGCTTAAAGAATTACGCGTATTTGAGAGGAACAGACCATGAGTTCTGGGAAGATCGTTGAAGTCATCGGCGCGGTGGTGGACGTCGAATTTCCGCGCGACGCCGTGCCGAAGATTTACGATGCCCTGCGCATCGAGGAAGTCGACCTGACCCTGGAAGTTCAGCAGCAGCTGGGCGACGGCGTCGTGCGCACGATCGCCATGGGTGCGTCCGACGGACTCAAGCGCGGCTTGTCGGTGGATAACACCGGGGCGCCTATCTCCGTGCCGGTCGGCAAAGGCACGCTGGGCCGCATCATGAACGTGCTCGGCGAACCCCAGGATCAGCGCGGCGAGGTCGTGACCGAGGAACGCTGGCCGATCCACCGCGATGCGCCGACGTTCGACGAGCAGTCCAGCTCCACCGAGCTGCTGGAAACCGGCATCAAGGTCATCGATCTGCTCTGCCCCTTCGCCAAGGGCGGCAAGGTCGGCCTGTTCGGCGGCGCCGGCGTGGGCAAGACCGTCAACATGCTGGAGCTGATCAACAACATCGCCACCCAGCACTCCGGTCTGTCGGTATTCGCCGGCGTCGGTGAGCGCACCCGCGAAGGCAACGACTTCTATCACGAAATGTCCGAAGCCAAAGTCATCCGCCTGGACAAGCTGGACGAGTCCAAGGTGGCGATGGTCTACGGTCAGATGAACGAGCCGCCCGGCAACCGTCTGCGCGTCGCGTTGACCGGTCTGACCATGGCCGAGTACTTCCGCGACGAAGGCCGCGACGTGCTGATGTTTATCGACAACATCTACCGCTATACGCTGGCCGGCACCGAGGTGTCCGCACTGCTTGGCCGCATGCCGTCGGCGGTGGGCTACCAGCCGACCCTGGCCGAGGAAATGGGCGCACTGCAGGAGCGCATCACCTCCACCCAGACCGGTTCGATCACCTCGATCCAGGCCGTGTACGTGCCCGCGGACGACTTGACCGATCCATCCCCTGCGACCACCTTCGCGCATCTGGACTCGACCGTGACCCTGTCGCGCCAGATCGCCGAGCTGGGCATCTATCCGGCCGTGGATCCGCTGGATTCCACCAGCCGTCAGCTCGACCCGCAGGTCATCGGCAACGAGCATTACGACACCGCCCGCGCGGTGCAGAACGTGCTGCAGCGTTACAAGGAACTCAAGGACATCATCGCCATCCTCGGTATGGACGAGCTGTCCGAGGAAGACAAGCTGATCGTGGCCCGTGCCCGCAAGATCCAGCGTTTCCTGTCGCAGCCGTTCTTCGTGGCCGAGGTGTTCACCGGCGCGCCCGGCAAGTACGTTTCGCTCAAGGACACCATCCAGGGCTTCAAGGCCATCGTGGCCGGCGAGTACGATCACCTTCCCGAGCAGGCTTTCTACATGGTCGGTTCGATCGAGGAAGCCGCCGAAAAGGCCAAGACGCTCAAGTAAGAGCCCGAGGATACGCGGGATATGGCAATGACTATGCATCTGGACATCGTCAGTGCGGAAGAGGAGATTTTCTCCGGCACTGTCCTAGAGGTCTACGCACCGTCCAAGTCGGGTGAGGTCGGCATCTTTCCGCGGCACACGCAGTTGCTCAGCCAGCTGATGGCTGGAGAGGTGCGGGTCAAGCCGGAACATGGCGACATGCTGCACTTCTTCGTCAGCGGCGGCATGCTCGAAGTGCAGCCGCACATGACCACGGTGCTCGCCGACACGGCGATTCGCGCCAAGGATCTCGACGAGGCGCAGGCGCTGGAAGCCAAGCAGCGCGCCGAGGAAGCCATGGGCGAGCGCGAGGCCGAGATGGACTTCGCGCGGGCGCAGGCCGAGCTGATCCAGGCCGAAGCGCAGCTGCGTATGATTCGGAACCTGCGCAGCGGCACGCGTGGCTGAATAATGCTTCCGCAACGCCCGGTCACGGGCGTTGCGCAGGCCCTCTTCCCGCCGCTGCGCGCTGTCGGCAGTGCCCGGCGCATCACCCGCCGCCGGCCTCACCGCGATATGCATTATCATTCTGCAACCGATAGGCATCAGTATCGGTTTTTCGACCGCAGGCGGAGTGCGTGGTGACCGACAGGATGTCCGAACAACCCCTTATCGTTCCGGTGATCCTGGCCGCAGGCCAGGGCAAGCGCATGCGCTCGTCCGTACCCAAGGTCCTACAGCCTTTGGCCGAGGCGCCGTTGCTCGATCACGTGCTGGCCGCCGCCGAGGGGCTGGGTGCCGTCTCTCCGGTCGTCGTGGTTGGTCACGGCGGCGAGCAGGTCGAGGCGCATCTGGCCGGCCGCGACGTGCGCATCGCGCTACAGGATCGCCAACTCGGAACCGGCCACGCGGTCGCGCAAGCCCTGCCCCGGATCGAAGACGAGGCCATCGTGCTGGTGCTGTATGGCGACGTGCCGCTGATCGCGACCGATACCTTGCGTCAGCTCACCGCACACGCTTCCGACGGCGCCCTCGCCTGGCTCACCGTGCATGTGGAAGACCCCCACGGGCTCGGCCGCATTCTGCGCGACGACGGCGGCGCGGTCATCGGCATCGTCGAGGAACGCGATGCCACGCCGGTCCAGCGCGGACTGCGTGAAGTGAACACGGGTATCCTCGCGGTGCATTGCGCGGCGCTCAAGCGCTGGGTCGCGGCGCTCGACTGCGACAACGCACAGGGCGAGTACTATCTGACCGACTGCCTGGCCATGGCTGTGGCCGAAGGCGTGCCGGTGCGGGTACATCGCTGCGAGGACCCGCGTGAAGTGCTGGGCATCAACGATCGCAGCCAGCTGGCCGAGGCCGAACGCACGCTCAACCGCATGCGCGCCGACCGGCTTCTGGCACAGGGCGTGATGCTGCGTGATCCCGCCCGGCTGGATATACGCGGCAGGGTCGAGGCCGGGCGCGACGTCGAGATCGACGTCGGCGTGATCCTCAAGGGACGCGTTGTGCTTGCCGAAGGCTGTTATGTCGGCCCCTACTCCGTATTGAGCGACTGCACGTTGGCCGCCGGCGCACGCATCGAGGCGCACAGCGTCATCGACGGCGCCGAGGTCGGCGCCGGCTGCGCGGTGGGGCCGTTCGCCCGCTTGCGCTCCGGCGCACGCCTGGCGGAAACGTCGCGGGTCGGTAACTTCGTGGAAGTGAAGAACGCGGCCATCGGAATCGGCAGCAAGGTCAATCATCTGAGTTATATCGGAGACGCCACGCTTGGCGAAGATGTGAACGTCGGCGCAGGGACCATCACCTGCAACTACGATGGCGCGAACAAGCACCACACACGCATCGGCGACCGCGCGTTCATCGGCTCCAACGCCGCGCTGGTGGCTCCGGTCGAAGTTGGCGACGGGGCGACGGTCGGCGCCGGTTCGGTGCTGACGCGCAGCGCGCCTCCGGGCGAACTCACTCTGGCGCGGGCCAGGCAAACCACCATCCAGGGCTGGCAGCGGCCCGTCAAACGCAAGGAGTAGCCCATGTGCGGTATCGTCGGCGGGATTGCCGAGCGCAACGTCCAGGATATCCTTATCGAGGGGCTGCGCCGGCTTGAATATCGCGGCTATGACTCGGCCGGCATTGCCGTACTCGACGACAGCGGTGCGATCCAGCGCCACCGGCGCGTCGGCAAGGTGGCCGCACTCAGCGAAGCCCTGGCCGAGCATCCACTGGCCGGTAAGGTCGGCATCGCACACACCCGCTGGGCGACGCACGGTTCGCCGACGGAAAGCAACGCACACCCGCATTTTTCCACCGATCGCCTGGTGATCGTTCACAACGGCATCATCGAGAACCATGCGCCGCTGCGGGAGGAACTGCGTGGCCTGGGCTACGACTTCCACTCCGAGACCGACACCGAGGTCGCCGCCCACCGCATCGCCCACTATCTTGATCAGGGTGCGGACCTGTTGCAGGCCGTTCAACGCGCGGTCGCCGAACTCGAAGGTGCATACGCGCTAGCGGTGATCTCGCGCGACGATCCCAGCCGCGTGGTGGCCTGCCGCAATGGCCCGCCGCTGGTCGTCGGCTATGGCATCGGTGAGCATTTCGTCGCGTCCGACGTGCAGGCGCTTCTGCCGGTGACGCAGCGCTTCACCTTCGTGGAGAACGGCGAGGTGGTTGACGTGCGTCGCGACGGCGTCGACATCTATGACCGCGACGGACACCGCGTGGAGCGCGAGATCAAGACCTCCGGCCTGAGCGCCGGCGCGATCGATCGCGGCAGCTATCGCCACTTCATGCAGAAGGAGATCTTCGAGCAACCCTATGCCGTCAGCGAGACGCTTGAAGGCCGTGTCCGGGCGGATCGGCCAATCGCCGCGCAGATTCTCGGCCCGGAGGCCGAGAACATCCTGCAGCGTACCGCTGCGGTGCAGATCGTGGCCTGCGGTACCAGCTTTCACGCCGGCCTGATCGCACGCTATTGGATCGAGGAACTGACGGGCCTGCCCTGCCAGGTCGAAGTCGCCAGCGAATACCGCTACCGCAAGCACGTGGTGCTGCCCGGTTCGCTGTTCCTGACCCTTTCACAGTCCGGCGAGACGGCAGATACGCTGGCCGCCGTGCACGCCTCGCGCGACGAGGATTACGTCGCCAGATTGGCGATATGCAACGTTCCTGAAAGTTCGCTGGTGCGCGAATCCGAGCTGGTGCTGCTCACCCATGCGGGGCCGGAGATCGGCGTCGCCTCGACCAAGGCGTTCACCACCCAACTGGTGGCGCTGATGCAGGTTGTGCTGCTGCTGGGGCAGCAGCGCGGGGCGGACGAGGCGACCCTCGCCGCACTGCGCGGTGAACTCGAACACCTTCCGCGCCTCATCGAGAGCGCGCTGGAACTGGACCCGGCGATCGAAAGCCTCGCCGAGCGCTTTGTCGACCGCGGCCACGCCCTGTTTCTGGGCCGCGGCGCGTATTACCCGGTCGCCATGGAAGGAGCGCTCAAGCTCAAGGAAATCTCCTATATCCATGCCGAGGCCTATCCCGCCGGGGAACTCAAGCACGGCCCGCTGGCGCTGGTCGATGCGGATATGCCGGTGATTGCCGTGGCGCCGAACAACGCCATGCTGGAAAAGCTCAAGTCGAACCTGGAAGAGGTGCGCGCACGCGGCGGAGAGCTGTTCGTGTTCGCCGAGCCGGGCGTCGCACTGGCTGACGGGCCTGGCATGAACGTAATCGAGGTGCCCGACGGGGCGGGCATGCTGGCGCCGGTGGTGATGACCGTACCGCTGCAGCTACTTGCCTACCATACTGCCGTGCTCAAGGGCACGGACGTGGACCAGCCGCGCAACCTGGCTAAGTCGGTCACGGTGGAATAGACAGCGGCGCATCCGTTGTTGATTGTTCTGACCTATTAAAGTCGAAAACTCGTTAATAAAGTCGAAAACAGCTCATTAAAGTTACAAACTCGAAGAGCGAAGCCATCAAGCTAATGTGTCTCTATCACCACAGCCTTAATCCGACTCCCAGCAGTAACTTGCTTGCTTCTATAGGATCGACGGCACTGTGGTGCTGTGCAGACATTGGCAGAACGACTGTAACGGCCCGATGTAGCTTTGACTGTCTTGGCGTGTGGTAGTCTCCCCTAGTTCAGTGGTGATATGTCCTAACCAAAATCTATAGCAGTGACAATCATCTAATCTGATCGACGTGCTCAGCCCCAACGACAACTGGCGCCACGGACGAGCCATGAGTGAAAACCCTTTTTTTGATCATCCCATACTCAACTCGCCCTATGACTACCCCTCACGTCACTGGGAGCTGGATGAGCAGGGACAGCCGACGCAGCAAATCATCGAGAGTCGTCGTCGCGCTGAATTCATCACGCCGATTCCGAAACCCAAGAAACGCAGGCAATCAGCAGCACAAGAATCGCTAGCCCTCGATGACGGTCAAGGCTTATCGACCGCTGAGCAGCAGTACATCCACACAGCGCTCATCAATGGTGTGCGCCAGGAAGTGGATCGGTGGCGTCGCCTGCCAAACCCGGCGGATTGGCGCGTAACGCCGGAAACCGCCCGTCTCCTGCAGCACTGGCGCCATCACACATTCAACGGCATTCGCCCTTTTTTCTGTCAGGTTGAAGCGGTCGAAACCGCGATCTGGCTGACCGAAGTCGCGCCGCGTTCAGGTGATGCCGGCAAGCGTTTCCTCGAACATCTCGACAGCGCAAACGCCGAGGCGAACCCCGAACTCATGCGTCTGGCACTCAAACTGGCCACAGGCGCCGGCAAGACCACTGTCATGGCCATGTTGATCGCCTGGCAGACGGTCAATGCAGTGCGTCATCCAGGGAGTAAAAAGTTCACTCGTGGCTTTCTCATCGTCGCGCCGGGCTTGACCATCCGCGATCGCCTGCGCGTGCTGCTGCCGAACGACCCGGATAGCTACTACACCAGCCGCGATCTGGTGCCGACCGACATGCTGGCCGACATTGAGCGCGCCAAGATCGTCATCACCAATTACCACGCGTTCAAGCTGCGCGAGCGCATTGCGCTGTCAAAAGGTGGCCGTCAACTGCTTCAAGGGCGCGGTAACGCACCTCTCGATACCCTCGATGTGAAATATCGTGCTAATTAAGAATGCATTACGATATTTGAGACGGAGTCACGTTAATTGCGACGAACCGTCCCGTGACTAGTACGCCGGTCCAACATAAAAGCCTGCTTTTACCGGGGTACTGGCGCATCATTAATTTCGGAAAACTGACCGAGAATCCACGATCAGCAGGGCCAGATATACGGATACGCACTTACCTTGCGCAGACCGACCCCTCCGAGATTGAGCATAAATCGGGGAGGGTTGATAAGAGTACGTTGAGGGAAATGCTACTGCCGATTGGAGAACTCCCTCGCCTGCATTTGAATACGATTCTCCATGATGGGCAACTCATGTCTCATGAAATTTCCCATCTCGGCTTCGAAAAGCGAATCCACAGACGACTAAACTGCGCCCGAACCAATATCAAAGTGTTCGAGCGTAATTCACGAGATGAGAATGGTGAATACATCATCCCAGTCTCCAAACGATGGGGAGATCAGCTAGATGACCCAGAGAGAAACGGGCTGTTCATCGCCATTGGGTCAGGCCAGGACCCCTACGCAACAATCATCCCGGCAATAGAAATCTTTCGATTTTTCTACGCGACATCCGATGTCCTTGCCAAAGCACTCCTTCGAGATCACTTCCTCGATCCTGATAGCTATCTCTGGAGTCTTGACAAAACCGCCAAATCGCCAGAGGGCCACGCATTGTTGTGGCTACGCAAGCGCATGCTTGATGCTGACGCTCGGTTCTTGGCACGATTTGCATTCGATGAATACGCACTCCAGCAAGCTCAACAGATATTCCTACATGCTGCAGCGATAGGCCAATCTAAGGGAGAGAGAACGATTAGGGCAATCCCCCCGTTCCAATGCACCACCAATGTGCAGTTCTATGGCACATCCCTCGGTGACGCGAATAGCAACCGTGTTCTTGTGACATGCCTCCTCCGTTGCGACTGGAAACCCCCATGGACGCAACTGAAATGGGACCGAGACAACGATGGCCGCTATGACCCAGACAAGCGCGAAGAGCGCGATCCCATAATCTGGGGGCCAAACCTGGTGATGACACCGGACAAAGAGAAGCCAGCGCCAACATCACTCTCTGATGAAGCCCCCTCGACCGCAAATATACCTTCCCGCCTGAGAGAAGAAGAAATTACCGATCGCTTCCCCGAGCTAGCTAATACTCCGGCCGAGAAGATGCCGCAAGAAGGCGCGAAAGCTCGATCTAAACTAAGGAATTGGCGGCCCATATTGGCTGAGGCCTACGAAGGCTCTGTTATAGATGGACAATCATCTAAAGAATGCATTGGCCAGACGATTGTTGAAAGCCTTGCGCGATCACCTGCTCCGATACCGGAGCATACCGATGCAGTGGATATCAATGCTGGGCAGGGTGACTACCTGACAGTTTTAAAGCTACTCCAAGCAATCAAGGCAGAAGTCGAATTTATGCAGGTACTCAACTCGATCACGATCAATCACGATACGGTTTTCAACGTCTTCCCTAAGGAACTAGAAGGGAAAAGGAAATCATGGCTCTACATTGATCAAGAAAAACGACATAGTCGAATGGTACTTGTGGCGCGACTTAGAAGTGAAGGCAGGACGCGTTATGTGATCGAACTCCAGCAACGTCGCCCTGGGGAGTGCTCAACCTTGGTAGTTTGGTCACATGACGAACTGCCCGTCAGCAATGGCTACTTGGCACGTCTGGTCATGGACTGCGCAAGAGCGAGTGGAGCCACGTTGGGTGGCGCAGAAATGCTTAACGTCGAGTGGGCGAGACTTCGCCATACCACCAAGGAAGATGGCGGTGCGTCTGCAACGCATTTTTTCCAGAGAATCTTTGGGGCTGTACAAAAGGAGGATTAGCCCCAAACAACAGGTCCACTTCAGGCGGAGGACAAAAATTTGACAGTATACGTATTAGATAAAAACATCGTGGAGGACATTCATAAATCTTTAAGGGGGTTACCCTCTGAAGGGGTCGCGCTCGCACGAAAAATTGATAGAAAAGCAAACATGGTCAGCCCACTGCTTGCAATCGTCGAAGGAAGCTTGCGGAGACCCCAGTCTACAACCGAGCTCTATGACACCCTTAGGCGAGATTCGAACGCGCTCGGGAAGTTCTACCGAAAAGCAAGAACAGACAAAGAGTTTTTACAACAACAAAGCGCAGAGATGATCATCACTTTTGGCGCACATACCCGCGAGAAGAGCTCAAGCCTGATCCCCTTGACTAGAGCTTTACAGAAGTTACTTGAACGTACCTATTCGGTTGTAGATGCGCGCGGTATTCTCCAACAAATTGATGAGCTGTCCCAGGAAACCGTGGGTAGATGCGGGCACCCGTTGTTTGCTTGTGCTATTGCGTGCCTTTATGGGCACGCAGGCGCAAAGAACGTCCTTAAACCAAGGGAAAACCCCACAGAAGGCGACGCGTATAATGCTGTCACTGACGTTCGCATGCTTATAGAGACGGCATACATCCGTCGGATGTGGCAAAAGATGGACCCTAGAGAGAATGTCTATCTCTATACAAGAGACAAACATTTGAACGACTTTGCTAAGGTTATCAATGTAGTTTCAAACGGAAGCGCTTCCATTGATGACTTGAATCTGGAGCTTGTTAACTTCTCATCAACCGTCACTGACCCAAGGCTCTTTCCAAACTTACGGAATAACCCCAAGGAAATGGAGAGAGTCTTTTCATACCTACGCGACTCTAATCGCGAACCAACCTTGTCTGTCTGATTTGACTAGTCAGACCAGTTAAAAAGTGGATTTAAAGTATGGCGTTTGAGTTCAAGGCACGAGTCTTACTAGAGCTGGGAGCTGAACTGATCAGCTCCGATGCAGTTGCATTTTACGAATTGGTCAAGAACTCACTCGACGCGACATCGCCTGATGAAAAGCCCAACATCACAATCGATATCAGCATCGCTATGCAACATACCGTGTACTCCCAATTCTTAGAGCTACTTCGGGACTATGCTGAGCAAGAAGAGGCCTCCGGATTGTCCAGCTTTGATGCACAAGTATTCAATGATGGGGTCTTAGACTCTCTTGAGGAAACGGCATCCGACACAACACGAGAGACCTTCGTTCAAACGTACGGAGTGCCTACTTCAGTCACCGCAGCACAAAGGAAGCTGCAGAATGCCTATACAAAGGCGAATGTGATCACTATCACGGATTTTGGCGAGGGCATGTCCCACAAAAGCCTTCAGAGTGACTATCTGACTGTTGGCACCCCAAGTCGACTGGATGAAAAGAAATACCGCGAATCACTCATCACTTCCAAGCAGTCAAGGCTGCACTACACCAAGTTCGATCCAGCTCCCTTAGGCGAGAAGGGGATCGGGAGATTCTCGGCGATGAGATTGGGGCACCTTGTGCAGGTTCAGACCAAGCAAGCCGATGAACCATCAGCGACCTTCAAGCAGATTGGTCTTTGGCGAAAATTCAGAACATTGCGACGAACGATCTAGCCAAGTTAGCCGACCCGTACATCTCACTCAGGGCTAACCGGTTTCTGAAAGTGTTGTATCAAGGTAAATCAGTTCGAGTGCCGTCACTAGATCGAGAGCCCCTGGAATCTAGCGATGCTGTGGTGGAGGCATTGTTTCGTTACGACGAGAAGTGCGAACCGGAACTGACTATAAATGTTAACTATCGAAAGCTCGGGCGCGAGAAAACAGAGAAGCTGCGTGGTGACCATCTGCGCTCTTGTATTCGTGAGGAGCCTAGGGCGAAGAAATTGAAGCAGCCTCAGCTTCTTCCCGAGGAGGAATTATTGGGGCGTGCGTTGAACCACCTAGGGCCTTGGGAACTCAAGTTTTACTGGTTTAATCGTGGGCGCCTTCAACGCGAAGAGCGTGAACTTTGGGACACTTCAATTAAAGGATTCATCAATCAATGGGGAGGCGGCTTCCTCGTGTATCGTGATGGATACCGTGTATACCCTTACGGCGCGCGTTCCGATGACTGGCTCGATCTTGACCGCAAGGCATTAGCAAGCGGGGCTTTCAAACTCAACCGGGCACAGATCGTCGGCTATCTGCGACTGTCTTCCATAGCAAACCCGATGCTGCATGATCAGACTAACCGGGAAGGCTTCCGTGACTCACCTGACAAGGAAGCGTTGCGTCGACTGCTACGGTACATTGTGATCGGCACCACAAAGCAGTTTCTCGAAGAGGTTGAGCGAAAAGTCGCGCCGCCAATTGAACAGGTAACCGAAGAAGTCCAGGAGCGAATCACTACATCGAAGGACAAGGCAGTAGCCAGCCTGAGGTCCATACAGATGCGTGTGCCCTCAGAGCAGAGCAATATTACAGCGGTGCTGCATCACTTGGAGGAGGTCAGTGAGGCTTGGGAGCGAGCCAAATTACGCATTTCTCACCTAGACCGGGAAATGGATCGCTACATCCATTTGGCGGGAGTTGGACTCATGTTGGAGTTTATCGCCCACGAGCTTTCCCGGGTGACGCAGGACACGCTGAAAGCTGTAGCCAGTGGGAACATGCCACCTGAGGCCGTTGAGGCTCAGCTAAAAACCTTAGAGAAACGGGTTCGAATTCTTGACGAACTGAGCATTCCGGGGCGGCAAATTAGACGACAAGAAAATATCCGTGATCTCGTCGAAATGCTCGTGAACTTCCATAGCGCAAAAGCTGATCGTCACAACATACAGATCGAAATTGATCCACCAAGTGACAAACGTCGATGGGAGGAGCGGCTTGAGAAAGGGCAATTTCTTCAAATACTGGACAATCTCTTAAGTAACTCATTCTATTGGCTTATCAATCGGATAGACACCTCGCAAAAAGCCTTGATTCGGATTGAACTGGACCGTCAAAGCCGAGAACTCCGCGTGACAGACAACGGTCCAGGTATCTCCCCAGATCGTAGAGAAAGAGTCTTCGAACAGTTCGACACAACCAAGCCGCCCAGGGAGGGACGGGGCCTTGGGCTGTTTATCGCACGAAAACTTGCCGAAGAAAACAAGGCAACTCTTACGCTTGGTGACCCAGCACCTGATGGAGACCTTAGAACATTTGTTCTCGCATTTGGGGCGACAGAAGAATAGGTCTCAAGTGGCCCACAGCACCCGGGCAAGCCCAGTCGCCTATCTTTTCAACTTAAGAGCAAAAGAGCGGACTTCATGAGCTTAAAAATCGAAAGTGCGGTCGTCATCGATGACGCGATAGGAGCTCCTGCAACTGGAACCATCGCATCCGAGGACAAAGACGCCTGGATCGACGCCGTTGCTGATGACGAAGATGCGCAAGCCGCGTTGTGGGATGCACTTTATGACAGCAAACCCCAAGAACTGGACGGCATGCTCGACGAACTGACTGGGCAACATAGCCGGCTAGATCAACTTTGGGGTTACTACAGCAGGAACGAACTCGCCGCCGCTCAATTGGGGGTTCTCTTCCGTAGTGCCGTACTGCATCGCCAAGGAAAAATTGAAAAAGCCCAGGTGGTCGTGGATAAGCTTTCCGAGATCATCGGCGAAGAAAAGGTCTACAAGTTTTCGGATATTGATAGTGCTAGTAAATCGTTAGCATCGGCGGATGTAGCCTTCGTTGACTTCTTCTTAAGCGATAGTGAATCAGAGGACGCCGCCATCGCGCGCATTACCGCTGCTGCAACCCAACTTCAGGGGCCAAAGCTGCTGTTCTTCATGTCCTCACGAGCCTCCCTCAACGTCCAGCAGAGCGTCCGCAAGCAGATCGGCGTGCGCGCGGCCTTCTTCGATGTGATACAGAAGCGGGACATCACGCATCAGTTTATCGCAGATAAGCTCGATGCCAAACGGGACTCGTACGCGAGTAACGATGCTCTGCGGAAGCTGGTCCAAGAGTTAGTGCACTCAACCACCTCAGCTCTTAAGGAGTTCGAAGAGGAGTGCGAGGAACTTGAGGTGCACGACCTGCAAATGCTTGATTTGGTCCGGCTCGATGCTGAGGGCGAGAGCCTAGGCGAGTATTTGACTTGGCTGTTCTCTGAATCCGTAGCGGCAAAAACAAGAAGACTCGCGGCACCTCAGGCATCGCAACAACCGATTCAGGTAGAGGCCATTGGATTTACAGGACAAATCCGCCAAGGAAAAGTCCTTTCAGACCTGTTTGCTGAAATCGTCTTCGGACCGTCAGTTGAGGCGGATAAGCCAATCCGCTTCGGTGAACTCTTACGTTATCGCAACGATAGTGGAGTCTACATCTTGGTCCTGACTCCAGCATGTGATCTTCAGCGATGCGAGGCCAGTAAACCCGTACTCTGCGTCGAAGGCGTTGGCGAAGCAGTGACGGGATCAAAGTTTTTCGCTCGAGAGAAGTTATACGGCAAACAAGACGATGGTCATGTATGCCACCTTCTTGGTGCAAATGAATCGCGAAGCACCACAACGATGATTCGCTGGAAACATGATCGAATCCTGACGCTTCCCGCCCAGGATCTTCTGAGCGATAAATTCGAACGAGTTGCTTTGATGAATGAACTCTTTGCCCAAGAGGTCAAGGAGCAAGTTCTCCGTGAAGTCGGCCGTGTTGGCACACAAATCGACCCACCCCCTGCGCAAGCACTCGATGCAAAGATAAGATGGAAGAAGTATGGAAAGGACTATGACGATGCCGCCGCTCCAAAGGAAGCGTTCGTTTCTGCGCTTCTGAGCTACTCTGAGCGGGGAGAGGGGGGCAAGCGAAAGGCTCTCCCTATGGTCGTGCTCTCCGACGAATTTCTGCTTTGGCTACGCGCCCAGATAGAGGGCAGTGTAGAAGAAGGGCAGACGATGAACGTGAAGTGCAGGAACAGCTTGGATGCCGCCCTGTCTGGCAAACAATTCCAGTTGCCAAAGGGCTTCGTCTTCAAAGATCAGGGGCTAGTAATTCGCGTCGTTGAGTCAGATGATGAGTCTGTTGGCGACGGAACCCCTTTCTTAGAGATCACACTCCTGCCAAGCAATCCATGAAGATGGTTGGCTTAGGTGAAGAATTATTCTGGTCGCGATCTTAAAGGCCATGTTTTTATGCCTTAAAGCTGGCAAACAAGGCACCCCTGCTCATCATCTTCATCAAGTTCCTGAGCCTTATCCGCTTCTGAAAATATCTCGACCAAAGTAGCGCATTCTTTCCTGGCTGCTTGGCGTTCAAGACGGATGACGTGCTCACGACGAATTTGCTCCATCCGTTCAGGTTTCTCCAACTCGGCAAGGCTTTCCCCCTGGCTCCAAGTAAAGAAGTTACCGGTTTTCTCGAACGGCCGCTCGTACGCCTTGGCCTTCTCATAAAGATCGGGATAGGTCTCTTTAAGCCGAACCCACTCAATTTTTTGCTGGTAGAAACAGAAATAGCAGCCAGACCGAGTTCGCCCCCACTTTGTATAGGGGGGCATGCCAACCCCTGAGGAATGGAGGATTTCCTCTATATCGCGAAGCACCAAACCGTCTTCGCGGAAAGGGTAGACAGCCTCAATGTTCGGTTTGTGGCTGATATATCCGCTGCGATTTTCATCGGCGCGCAGCCCGACATAGTTGACGACCTCGTCATCACCGCAATACTGTTCGAACGGCTTGAGCTTCAACATTTTGGTACACCAACGACGATGATTCGATGGAATCATGCCCCCATACATCTCGTACCAGTGATCGAAACCCACGTCAGCGTTGAGCCTTGTGACCTCCTTACCTAGATAACTCGAGATTCGATCCAGGTACTCATATGTCTCGGGTAGCTCTTTGCGCGTGTCGCTGAAGATGTACTCCATATCAGGCACGCGGTCACGGAGGTAGATCGCAAGCGCGGCACTATCCTTTCCCCCGGAAAGGCTCAGAATGTGACGTACGAGTTTTTCCTTAGCCATGACACTGCTGCCTTTCGTTTTCTTTCTCTTCGACGGTCTTGATCTCTAGTAAGGCCTGGGCAAGTGCAGTCGCCGCCAATTTCGTATCTCCCTTAGCCGCACTTGTAACACTGGCGAGAAGATCCAAAGCGATCGCGTTCGAGGCTTCATTGGTGGTCGAGAAAAGCGAAGTCTCCTCACCACCTGCTTTTGTCAAGGTGACGCCAATATAGCGATTGTCAGCACTAGGCACCTCATCGCGCAGCAGCACGACTTTCATCCATCGTTGATAGTGGCCACAGAGTTCCGTCAGTTCCTCCAGGAATCTATCGGCCGTGTCGTCGTTCCAAGAGTCCAACGGCCGCTGCACAATCAGCGTTGCAATTGAGTCGAGCCACTTCTCATCGGAGTGAGTAAGATCCGCGCAACGTATTACAAAGCTCTTCAGTCGCGCATCCGCCGGCTTTGACATCTCATTTGCGCATTCGACTTGCAGCTGGCTGCGTATGCTGCTTAATGGGCCACTGATACCGAATCCATGACCTAAAGCGGTCTCGATCTTTTCTTGCAGTTTGCGATAGGCCATCCCCAAATTGGTCAGGGTCGATGATAGCCAGGGACCAAATTTTTCCTTTGACTTGGAGTCAAAGTGAACCTGGGGAAGCGTTTGGGTCAGCAGCTCAATTGGGTCAGTCGCTTTGCTCAGGAGCGACCGGACCAAGGCGGCATCTTTGCTTATGCGCAGTGTTTGTTTAGTGAAGTCTGGGAGTCTGTGGTACCAGAGGATCAGCACACGTGCTGTCTCGAGGTAAGTCGACTCGGCGGCTACGGCGCAACCAATTGCGGAAAGTGCGACACGGTATTCGGTGAGGATGCGAGAACTCTCCTCAACAACAGGCAGTTCGCGCAGGGTAAATACCCGAGGGTTTTTGAACATCCGCTGCAAGTGCTCGGATGTCAGCTCCAGCACCAGCGAACCTCGTTCGAACACGGCGCAGCGGGTGCGGTTTATCAAGACATACAGTGCAGTCCAGATTCCTGCAGGCCCTGCCCTGACGCCCAAAGGAGGCGCTGCGAGCGCTTCCAATACTTGGCCAAACTGTTTGGGTTCTTCGACTCGCAACTGGGCGCCGATCACTTCCCACACTGAGGAGATATCATTCCCGGCCGTCGGTAGCGGATTGCCAAGAGCCCACTCACCACCCGCTTCTTGCCAAATACCCGTATGTCTTAACAGAGTCGTGTGCATCAACCGCTCTGGCGGAAATTCGGAATCGCCACAAATAGATTTTGTGGTGTCGCCAGCCAAAATAAAATCGAATAGCCGTTGTCGGGCAAGATTGATCGCAGCAGCTGGTTTGTCTTTGTTGATCAGTTCATTGACGATATGCGGTGTCTTGGGATAGACCGCATCGAACAGCCAAGAAGCAAGCTGGCTGATATTCATGTGCTCGCTGTCAGGGACTGCGGCACCCGCATGCCAATAGGTCGGCCCCGTAGATTCAGAGGTTGGCATAAGCGCGGAGATCACCAGGTTTTCAACCCGCTCTCCGGCTTCCTGCAGTCGGCTTTCCACATACCGTGTCGTCCAAGGATCGAGCTGCTTGCTACTGACCTCCTGCAGGATGGTCTGCCAGATTGCGAATTCCGCCAAGGCAGCGCGGCCTTCATTGGATAGCACTAATCCCGCGGTAATGCTCAATGGGTCAAGTTCTTCACGCAAGCGTTGAGGTAGTTGGGCTTCCGCTGCTGAGCCTTGAGTCACGAGAACGAGCTTCAACCAACCATCTGGAAGCGGAGTATCCGATTTGCCGGTTGCAATCTGGGGCCAGCTGTCGAGGGTACCTACCAAAATCCCGAGTGTTCGAATGGTGCCCGTGGTGTCGTAATGCCGATTCGCGACGATGACTCGTTTGGATAACGCTTTTGTAATTCCACTTACGACCAGCTCATTCTCATCTCCGGCGGCCGCGCGCTCGTAAAGTGCCTCGACATTGACGGCATCAGACACAGCTAGGCTGTATTCATCATGCTTGCGACGTTTGAGAATAATGCCATGGTCAACCAGACGCTTGAGAGCACCACTGATCTCGGCTGAGTCATCCTTGCCCAAGGCAAACGAAACGAGCTCGGCGGTGGCCGGCACATTGAGTCCACTCTGAACCAGTTCGAGAATGGCTATTGTTTTGAGAATGCGTCGGGCCAGAGGGTCATCAGAGGTTCGATCAACCACAGTGTTTGCAAAGGCCCAACGCCGTTCCGCAGCAAGTTCTCTGAACCGCAGGCCGTGGCCGTCGGCTAACAGATCATAGAGCTCGACAATCTCGTACCAGGCGCCAGGGACATTTTGCTCAGCAAAATCTCGAAGACCTTTCGGTTCCGCGCCGTTGAGAAATGCATGGAAAGAGCGCTCACTTTGGCCAAATCGCTTGGAGACAATGGCAAGAGCTGCCAACGTGAGTGGATGTAGGGGATAAAGACGCTCAGAATGGTCGAATAGGGACTTATCCGCTTCTGACGCAGGCCTCAATACGCCAAATTTGATGGCTTGCGCATATCTGGCACGACATTCCGATGAGAGCGATTTGCTCTTGAATAGTGACGGCTTGACGCCAAGCGCATGCTCTGCAAAGTGGGCGTAACGCTCGATAGGTTCGTCAAACGGCACCTCCTCAAAACGAGCGGCTATTTTGTGCCATTCGTCATTCAGAGCCTGCCCAACACCTGCAGCGTAGCTGGCGAACTGTTGGTGCTGCATCACAACGACCATTAGTTGGTCGTTGTTTGGTTTGCAGGCCAATTCAGCGACTTGCTGGAGAGCAATCAAATCACCTTGCTCTGGATTTAAGGCTGCGTATTCGACGAATTTGCCAACCTCATCGATCAACAGTAAGACACCTTGGTCACCCGAAGACGCTATCAATGCAGCGAAGTCCGCCGCCAGGTCGCCGGCAACCGCATTTATAGGTTGTCCTTTATAGAGGCAAGCTGTCGTATCGAGTTTGCTGAGGAACGCCACCAAGGCCTTGGTTTTTCTTTTGTTCTGCAAGCATTCGGTAATGGCGGCAGCAAGGGCCGAACCGAACGAACTGCGCGAACCTATGACAGGTAATGTCAGTCGATGTGAAGATGCATATCGCTCTGCAATCTCTGGACTAACAGCACGAAGCGCCTCGTTTGTTTCAGGATAACAACGAGCCCCCGCCATCAATTGCGCAAGGACAACACCCAACGCAGATTTACCACTGCCGTAGGGGCCCACGACTTTCCACGAGCGTTGAGTGTGGCCAGGAATCAGCCCTTCGCTGATTTGTCGTAGAGCCGAAGCACTATTAGGCGTGATCAAATAGTTGCGAATGACCCTGTGATCGTTGAGATCGCGCTTCAGTGCGATGGAGCGCGTGTGGCTGCCATTGAGAGTCAGGAAATCTATAATATGTTCAGACATACGCTGGCACCTCCTCATGCAACCACATTTGAAACTGAGGCGCGAGTTTACTGGGATCCAAAACGACACCTTGGGTATCGGCGGTGTCTACGAATCTCAACGCCCCTTTTAATGGGTCGGCAATGGTTTTATCGATGTGCTGACGTAATTGATATTCGTCCAGACGAAAGATTAGACCGGGGCTGTAGTTCCCTTTAAGCAGGCTGCCTAAATCAGTCGTTGACTGCCCCCTGCGGGACAGGTAATCGACAAGAGCAACTGCGAAAACTCGAGGCGTCAAGCCAGCAGGGGCGACGACATCCGAAACATATACGATCCTTCCGTCATCTGTTTTCGTGGAGCGAATCAAGTTTAGACCTTGAAGAGGGCACCACGAGGTGTCGTCATGACTCCGATCCTCCTGATAGTACGACTGAAGGAAAATTGAGGCATGTTGCTCCAGAGTGCTTTGCGCCAGTGAGCGGGGCAATCCCACGCCTCGATCCGCCAATGCCGCTACCAACTTCTGTCGATCGAACCGAATCAGCCTGCTTTCGCCAAAAACGGTATTCCAGGCCGCTAGTCCAGCGCCAGCACTCAATTGCCAGTGCAGAAGCCAGAGGGACTCCAATGACTCCAGATGAGGGTCCCAGCCATGTTCGGAGAGCAGCAGGTCCCCAATGACGCCAGCCTTGTGCTTGCCTTGGCCATCTCCAGCAATGACTCCTGTTGCCTCGGCCCAGAACTGCACGGACTTCACCATGTTGCGACCAATTCCTAGCGTCGTGGTGGCGTATGCATCATCTCGTAAGATCGCCGGGTTGGCCATCACAGCACGATAAATCTTCGGCAGCCAGCCATATCGGCAAATGAAGGACTCGTGTCCGGAGAACCGCTCTGGGCGTACAGACACATCAATCATACTTCAGGGCCTTTAGGGGTCTTGTCTTTCGCAGGTGATTGTGGGGATGGCGTAACTTCGGCGGTCCTGATGATGATTTGTCTTGATGTGGTATCGAAGTAGATATCAACCGTATCACCCACCTGGAGTCCGGCATTTATTAGCAGCGCATCACTTAATTGAATGCGCCCCAATTTCTGTATCTTTTTAGTATCAAAAAATACTTTATCTATACTCATATGCGACATATATATAACAAGCATGATTCTCATGAAGTACTAAATTAGTACTAATTTAGTACCTTCTGATTGATTTGTCTAATATTCCATGATGTTTCGGCATTGGCCACGTTCACGGGCTTGGTTGATTCTCCGTCATCTACGAGCCGCAAGCTGCCTGCAACAGTCAGCTTGTTGAGCATCAAACACCAACACGATTACATACCGACGCAATAGTCGCTCATCGTCTATTGCCCTCGCAGTGTTACCCAGAGACTGGTTTGCTGCAGAACAGTCACTCCTGTCTAGGACTAACAGGGTGTTCAGCGCTTGCCGGAATCGCGTTTAACCTAGCCGGAATACGCAATAATCCCCCCAATCCTGTCAGCCGATCTGCACGCCTCGTCGACGAAGGTATCGAACCAGACCAGTCCACGCAGATTGTCCAGATCGCTGTCGGTTCGCAGATGCTCGCAATCGCTTGTGACGTTATTGCCGTGCAGACGCGCCGCCACCAGCCATTTCTTGGCCTCGTCGGGTTGTCCGTTCAATGAGGATAGGCAGGCCAGGTTGTAAGCACCAGCCCCGGCTCTACAAGTTTCGGCGCTCTGCAATACCTCTCTTGCCTTGTCGAACTTTGCCTGGCGCTCGGCTTCGGGCAGGACGCACGCCCAGCCTATCAGGGCGCCGCCCCAGCTGTCCCAGGCCTCGGCAAAATCCGGCTTGAGTCGCACGGCTTCAGCGAACTTCTGTACAGACTTGTTGAACTTTGCCGGGCGCTTGGCTTCCGGCAAGGCGCGCGCCCAAGTAGACAGGATGTCACCCCATTGCTTCCAGGCGGTCTGGTCGTCCGGCTGGAGGCGCACGGCTTCAGCGAATTTCTGTTCAGCCTCGTTTAATTTTGCCGAGCGCTTGGCTTTCGGCAGACTAAGCGCCCATCTGGCCAGTGTGCAGCCCCAGTCGAACCAGGCGCTGGCGAAATCCGGCTTGAGACGCACGGCTTCAGCGAACTTCTGTATAGCCTCGTTGAACTTTTCCGGGCGCTTGGTTTTCGGTAGCTCGAGCGCCCAATCACTCAGGAATACGCCCCAACTGTGCCAGACCTCGGCAAAATCCGGCTTGAGGCGTACGGCTTCGGCGAACTTTTGCATAGCCTCGTTGAACTTTTCCGGGCGCTCGTCCTTCGGCAGGACGCGCGCCCAATCGCCCAAAGAGCAGCCCCAGTTATTCCAGGCAATCACGCTGTCCGGCTTGAGACGCACAGCCTCGGCGTAGGCATCGCTGGCCTCGGCGAATGCATTGGTTTTAACAAGTGAGTAGCCGAGATTGAACCAGTGTGTTCCGGTGTCGGGTTCAAGGTCCGTGAGAGAGCGCCAACGTGCAATCGCCTCCTGCCAGTTTTCCGTTTCAACGAACTGCAAGGCCCGAGCAACGAGTTTGGCGGCCGGATGATCCTTCACTTTGTTGAGCTGCTCTGCGGCCTTGCTAAGTTCACTAGGAGTCTTTCCCTCGATGATCGTACTACGTGCCTTTTCGGCTTCCTCGCTAATTTGCTTAAATTACAAAACCAGGCAACCCTTGAATTAGAAAAATACAGGGTAAGGATCGGGCCATACTCGGAAATGAACCGCCCCGGGTATTGCGGAGGCTCCAACACTTGAGAGAATGGAGCCATGAACAAGTCGAAGAAGTTTTCCCCGGAAGTGCGTGAGCGTGCGGTTCGCATGGTCCAGGAGCATCGC